>JAWVZD010000011.1:0-12479 GCA_033722395.1 Thermoanaerobaculia bacterium
CGCACCGCCAGCCGGCGCGCCGGAAAGTCCGGCAGAGGATGGGCGGCGAGGCGCACCGCGAGGACGCTCCCGCTGGGGCTCGTCGATTCGATCTCGAGCTCGAGGCGCGCCACCGGCGGGGCGGCCGTCTGACGGATCAGCCGCCGCACTTCGCGCTCGTCGGAGCCCACCACCTCGGCGCGGCCGTTGAGGAAGATCTGTGGAGTGTAGATGGTGTCGAGGCCGAAAGCGCGGGCGTAACGCCGCTGGCGGTTCGACCACTCGGCTGACGAGAACGGATCGGTCCACCCGATGTAGTTCCAGTAGTCGACGTGAAACGAGAGCGGCAACAGGACGATCCCGTCCAGTTCGCCCCGGTCCGCCAGATCGGCGAGGAGTCGGTCGGCCGGCGGACAGCTCGAGCACCCCTGGGAGGTGAAGAGCTCGATCAGGACGGTCGGCTGCTCGGTAGAGCCTTCGGTGCTCGAGGAGGGGGTGGCGGCGAGAACCGGCAGCCAGAGGAGCCAGAGGTAGGCTAGGGTGGTCGATCGCATCGCACCCCATGATACGGCGCGAACGGCTCGGCCGGACGGGCTCGACGAGTCGATCTCGATACGATTGGAGCGATGAAGTCGTCGCTGCCCTGGTGGGCCGGCGCCGGTGTGGGGATCTTCGCCGCCGGTGTCGTGGCCCTGGTCCTCGACCTGCCGCGGTGGAACGCCGTCTGGTACGTCCCCGCTTGGTGGGGGTATCTCCTCGTTCTCGACGCCGTCGTGCATCGCCTCGAGGGGCGCTCTTGGGTGGGAGAGCGTCGCCGGGAGCTCGGCCTAATGCTCTTCTGGTCGGCGCCGTTCTGGTTTCTCTTCGAGGCCTACAATCTCCGGCTCGAGAACTGGTACTACGTCTTCGTCCTGCGCGACCCCCTGCTGGGCGAGATCGTCGCTTGGCTCTGCTTCGCGACCGTCCTTCCGGCCTGCTTCTTCCACTACGAGCTGGTGCGGAGTCTCGGCTGGTTCGAATCGGTCCGCTGGCGGCCGCTCGCGGTAGGGCCGAAGACGAAGACGGTCTGCGCCGTCCTCGGTGTCGCATCGATCCTCGGTCCACTCGTCTGGCCGCGGTTCACCTTTCCCCTGGTCTGGGGCGCGACGCTCTGGCTTCCCGAGCTGTGGAACTACCGCGCCCGGGAGCCGTCGTTCCTGGGTGATCTGGAGCGTGGCGATCCGCGCCGCCTACTGCGCTTTCTGGTCGGCGGGCTGTTCGCCGGCATCGCCTGGGAGAGCCTCAACTTCTGGGCGCGCTCGAAGTGGATCTACACCGTGCCGGGGTTCGAGGACTGGAAGCTCTTCGAGATGCCGGTGGCCGGCTTTCTCGGCTTCCCGGTGCTCGCTGTGGCGGCGTTCTCCTTCTGGACGCTGCTACGGCGAATCGTTCGCGGCGGAGGTTGGAAGGTCTGGCTGCTCGCCGCTCTGGCCGTCGTGGGAAGCCACTTCGCCTTCGAGGGTCTGCGCCGGCACACGGTGCGCTCGGAGCGTCCCCTGCTGAGCGAGATCGAGGTGCTCTCCGAGTCGGACGTCGATCGTTTGCGCGCTGCCGGAGCGCCGACTCCGGAGCTCCTGGTGCGCCGGGTCGAGCGACGCGGACTCGAAACCGTCGCGGAGGCGAGCGGGATCGAGCCGGACGAGCTCGAACGCGCCTACGGTGTGTCGCGTCTCGCGCTTCACAAGGGGATGGGCGTTCCGGCGGCCGAGGGTCTCTGGGAGCTCGGTATCCGCTCGATCGCTGAGCTGGCCGATGCCGACGCTGAAGCGTCGCGTCGCCGACTAGCGGAGATGTCGGCCGTGGAGGACCGGAGTCCTCGTCTCGCCGAGGTTCGAGTCTGGATCCGGGCGGCACGCGCGGGAGAGGGACCGCGTCGCTGAGGGCACTGCCGGTCAGAGTGGCGGCTCGCGCCGGGTCCCCGACTCCGGCGCTCCGGACGCAGCCCGCTCGGGCTCTCGGCTCCGCCTGACGAGGGGACCCTGCGGTTGGCGCTCATCGGGTCCGAGGTCTCCGGAAGGCACCTCCTCGATGGCCGGGCCGGGCTCACCGCCGGGCGGAGTCGTCGGCTCGTGGGTGAAGGTCCCCACTTGGAGCTCCGCCTCCGCCATCTCGACCGGGGCCGCACCGTCGACGTCCTTGTTGTGCTTCCACAGCGACCACAGGGTCGTCCCCCAGGCCTTGAGCTGGCCGAACCACGGATCGCTCTGGACGATGTAGGCTTCGGGCTCCCCGGACGGAGTCGGTGAGTCGAGCGTCGACGCGGAGCCGTTGATCTCGTCGCGCAGGAACTCGACGTACTCGCGGCTGGTGGTCTGGTAGTAGAGATGGACCTCGACCTCGTCGCCGCCGGTGGCGACGTCGATCTCGATGTCGTCGTAGCCGCCGGCGTACTCCGCGGCGGTGAAGTAGTCGGGATCCTCCTGGCCCGTCCACGCCGGCACGCTCAGTCGGCTCGCCGCCTCGTCGATGCGGAATCCTTTCGGGGGGATGCGGTTGTCCTTGTAGCGGCCGTCGGCCAGCGCGAAGTGGAAGCTCTTGCTTTCACCGGTGAGCGAGCTCGAGGGATGAACCTCGAAGACGAGTGCGTCTTCGTAGACCTCGTTCGGACCCAGAGGCTGGGGATCCGGGACGACCCAGTCTTCGTAGGCCTCGACCGAAGCGAGAGGCCGAGGCTCCGGGAGCGTACCGTCGGGATCGGAATAGGTGGCGCCGAGACCCTTTAGTGTCCCAGCCTCTTGGTCGTAGGGATTGACCTCCCAGATCAGCGTCTCTTCCGAGTAGACCCTGATGTTGAGGAACATCCGCCGGCCCTCGGGAAAGCCGGAGATCAGCTTGTGCCCGGTCTGGTTCTGGATGCGGAGCGAAACGGCGCCCGTGGCCGGATCGTAGGCGAGGTTCTGGATCGCCGCGGCCCAAGCCAACTGCTGCTTGGCCCGTGTCACCGCGTCGAGCAGAGCGGTCGGGTCGAGCGCTAGCCCCTGCGTGAGATCGAGCGTCAGGACCGCGGGACCTTGGTCGAGGAGCGACTCGTTCACCGCATCGTAGTTCGGGGAGCCCGGGACCGTGCTCGCCAGGACCCACGGCACCCAGGCGTTGCCGCCGGTGAGATCGTGCAGTGGCAGGCCGCTCTTCGGATGCTCGACGCTGCCGTCGGGACGGACGATCGAGCCGGTCTTGTCACAGGCGACACCGGTGACGTCGCGCATGTGGCAGTCCTGGCAGCGGGCGATCCAGTTGTTGGCGAGCGATGTCTCGAAGACCGACGGGTCGAACGGTCCGATGCCGGGCGCGCCGCCCTGCAGGCCGTAGTCCGACAGCATGAACTCCGAGAAGGTGCGCTCGACATGGAGATAGGCGTAGGCCGGATTCTCCTCGGTTGGCAAGACGGTGGAGCCGTCGCCGGGCGGTGTGCCGTCGAAGGCGAGATTGGCCAGCACCGGGTTCGAGACGTCGTGGCAGGTCGAGCAGAAGTACTTGCTCTTGTGGAAGCGGCTGTAGAGCATCTTGTGTTTCGCCGCGGCGTCGGCGAACGAAGCGCGCTTGTCGCTCTGCGTGGAGACGAAGTACTGCCCGCTCCCGGCCTCGGTGTAGGCCGGATCGTGCGGCAGGTTCGACTCGTAGAACGGCAGGCCGTTGAAGAGATCGACCAGTGACGCCTCGGCCGCATCGGCGGTGTGGGTCTCGTCGGCGGCGGGGCTCGAGGGCGTCGCGCTGGCGTCGGTCTCGTCCCAGTAACCGACCCAGTCGCTGCCCTCGCGCGAGCCGTCCCAGGTGGTCTGGAAGAAGGGGTCGTACTGACGGTGGCAGGAGTCGCACGACACGCCGTCGAAGTCGGCGCCGGTCAGGGCCGAGGCGTTCGTCGGATCGGAGCGTCCTCCCAGCCACCCGGCCGGTGAGTGGCACCGGAGGCAGATGTCGGTGGCATTGGGCCGGCCGATCGCCCAGATCGAGTCCTGCGCGGCGACCGTCAGGCAGGAGAAGAAGAGGAAATCGCGAGCCGCCTGCGCCATCATCGAGCCCTGCCAGTTGAAGCCAGGCTCGACCGCCGAGTCGTAGTCGGCGTGGCAGTTCAGGCAGCGATCCGGGGCCTCGAGACTCACGCCGTCGGCAGGCTGCGTGCCCGGCATGCGGACCAGCGGATCGTCGCTGACCGCGAGCGGCTCCCAGGCGAACAGGAGAGTAACTCCGCCGAGCAGAACGGCTGCGGAGATGGCGACCAGGATCGATCGGCGACGGCGTGCTCTCGGCATCGGGGACTCCTCCTCGAGACCTTTGCTATCAGCCGCGGACCGTCTCCACCACGCGCCAACACCCAGTGCCGCTTACCACCCCCGAAGGTGGCTCCCGCAGATCCGAATCGGGGGACGCGGGGCGGACGGTTGCGGTTCGCTCCGGCTCGTGGGAGGTGGGGCCATCAGGAGAGCGCCCCACTGCAGCTCGAGCCCGCTCCGGCGGTGCAGCCGTAGCAGTGGTCGGAGCACGCGATCGCCTCGCCGTCCAAGTCGGCCAGGGAGGTGAGCGTCCACACTGTGCGGTGCCGCCGGGGCAACTCGATGCCTGCGGCCTGATTGAAGTCGCAATCGAAGAGGCGTCCGTCCCAGCCGATCGAGAGCGTGCTGCGACACATCAACGAGTCGAGCGTCTTCGGGTTGAACGCTCGCACCAGGCGGGTCATGTAGGCCTCGAGCCGGCCGGTGAACGCGAGTGTATGACGGAAGCGGTTGATCGGCATGTTGGTCATCGTCAGCAGCCGGTCGAAGTGGATGCCGAAGCGCGTCAGAAGCTCCCTGTCGTAGGCCGATTGCAGATCCTCCTGCCGGCCCGGCAGGGCGGCGCCGACGGGGTTGTAGACCAGATCGAGAACGAGCCCGTGGCCCCTGCCGTAGCCGATTCGGTTGAGCCGGCGCAGCGCCTCGATCGAAGCCTCGAACACGCCTCGTCCGCGCTGAGCGTCGACGTTCTCCCCCAGGTAGCACGGCAGCGAGGCGACGATCCGAACCTGGTGACGCGCCAGAAACGACATCGTGTCCTCCTGGCCGGGCTCGAGGAGAACGGTCAGGTTGCACCGGTCGATGACGACTTTGTCGCGCCGGCGCGCCTCTTGGACGAGGAATCGAAAGTGGGGATGAAGCTCTGGGGCTCCGCCGGTGATGTCGACGGTCTCGACGCGGCGGCCTCCCGGGCCGTCGAGGAGCTCGATGACGCGAGCCATGGTGGCGGGCTCCATACGCTCCGTCCGCGCCGGTCCGGCGTCGAGGTGGCAGTGGCGGCAGGCCTGATTGCACTCCAGGCCCAGGTTGATCTGGAGAGTGCGGACGATCTCCCGCCTGGGGAGCGATGCCTGCTTTCGAGCGGTCCGGACGAAGGAAGGCCACCGCCCTCGGAGAGGCGCGGCGCGAGGTGGAGCCGGCTCACCCACCAGACCGTCTCGGACGATGCGGACGGGCCGCGTCGATCCGCCCTCGGGGCGGGTCCGGGGAGCTGCGGACCGTTGGTTCGACATCTGTCAGCCGAGACCCAGGAAGCCGTACCAGTCGGCCTCGGCCTCGTCCAGCCCGCGCTGGAAGATGGCGCGAAAGTTCGCTCGGATGGTGGCCAGAGCGTCGTCTCGGGTGCTGACCGAGAAAAACTGCATCACCAGCGGGGCGCCGTACTGCTCGACCAGGTAGGCGACGAACGAGCCGGCCTGCTGGTAGCCGTCACTCTCCGGGATGTCGCGGAACGCCGCGGTCGTGGCGATCTCGGCGATCGGGCGCAGCCCGCCTCCCTGAGCGCGAGCCCAATCGTGCACATGGGTCCTGCCGTCGTAGGTCGGAGTGAAATCGCCCGCCAGGGGATCGGCCGACAGGGCGACGGCCAGGCCCTCGTTGAAGAAGTCCGAGGGAGCCCCGGCCTGGTACGAGAAGACGTGCACCGTCTCGTGGCTGTGGAAGGGGAAGATCGAGTGTACCTCGAGCCCCGGTGGGAAAGCCCGTCCGTTGGCGAGGTGGCCGGTGAGCTCGTACATGTGCTCGCGGCTGGTGTACTTGTAGTACTGGAGCTTCCCGGGGAGCGCGACGCCGAGCTGATCGGCGAGCCAGGCGTTGAGCGCCTCGTTGCGATCGACATCGACGGCATCTCCCGGAACGAGATGGAAGACGACCGTGTCGCTCTCCTGCACCACGGAGAGCGGCAGTCCGCCATTCGGTGCGGTCGGGCTCGAGCCACCTCCCCCTCCGCAGGCCGCTGCGAGCGCCGCGACGACAATCAACGTCGAGCGCCCCCACATGAGCCGCAGGATGAGCTGCGGCGGGTCGTGTCACAAGAACCGGCGGGGCGGGCAACCGCCCTACCCGAGGGGGCGGTCTCTGCCGGTTGCCGGGAACCCTCGCGCCGCCTCTGCGTACCAGAGCAGGACCCGAAACCAGAGGGAGATACCGATGCTCGCACGATCCGCCGTCGTTCCGCTCGTCGTCGCCGCGACCTCGATCGTCGCTCCTGCCCTGCTCGCCGCCCAACCCGAGCTCGCCGACACGGTCGGCACGCTCGAGCTCTCGCGGGAGCTCGACGCGCGGGGCAATCTGGGGGGCGTGACCATCGATCGACTGGGGTTCGTCTACGTAGCCAACTTCCGCGACGCGCTGTGGAAGATCTCGCCCGAGGGCGACGTCGAGCTGGTGACGCGCGGCCTGTACGGCTCGTCGGGTAACGCCGTCGGTCCGAGCGGCGAGCTCTATCAGGCGAACTTCTTCGGCGACACCATCAGTCGGATCTCGCGCACCGGTGAGGTGGCGCGCTTTGCGGACGAGGGCCTCGAGGGACCGGTCGGTATCGCGGTCGCCGACGACGGAACCCTCTACGTTTGCAACTGCCGGGGCAATTTCGTGGCCGCGGTGTCGCCGTCGGGAACGGTCTCCCGGCTGGTCGAGGGCGACTTCTTCGCCTGTCCCAACGGCATCGTCTTCGGCCCGGACGAGAGGCTCTACGTCACCAACTTCAACAATCACGACATCCTGCGGGTATCGACCGACGGCGAGGCCGAGGTCTTCGCGACGGTGCCGGGCGGGGCGGGCAACGCCCACATCGCCTTCGCCAAGGACTTTTTCTTCGTCACCAAGATCATCGCCCACCAGCTCGTGCGGGTGAGCCTCGAAGGCGAGGTCTTTCCGCTCGCCGGCACCGGCCGTCCCGGCCACGACGACGGTCCGGCGCCCGAGGCCACGCTGACCAACCCGAACGGAATCGCCGTCTCGCCGCGCGGCGACGTGCTCTATGTCAACACGGTGGACGGCACCTACAGCGGCAACCAGCCGTCGAAGGTCAGGCTACGCACGGTCGAGCTGTTGACCTTGACCGATCTCCTCGATGCGGCGCAGGAGGAGGGTGGAGTGGAGGCCCTCGAAGCGGCCTATCGCCGCTACCACCGAGATCCGGTGCGCGGGCGGGAGGATACCGTCGCCGAGATGGTCGCCTACGGCTACCGGCACCTCTCCGGGGGGCAGATCCCCGCCGCTCTCGCCATCTTCCGTTTGAACGCCGAGGCCAACCCGGAGGTGCCGGCGGCGCAGTACAACCTCGGCGAGGCCTACCGCTACACCGGCCAGACCGAGGCGGCGATCGTCCAGTACGAGCGTACGCTCGCGCTCGATCCCGAGCACCGCCTGGCCAGGTCTCGGCTGGCGCAGCTCGGAGACGGCTAAATTAGCGGCAGGCCGCGCCGCTCAGGTGTCGGCCAGCGGCAGGCGCAGACGAGCCCGGCAGCCCAGGGCGTCGGCGCGGTTCTCGAGCGTCAGGCCGCCGCCGTGCGCCTCGACGATCTGCCGACACAGGAGAAGGCCGATGCCGGAGCCGTCGGGTTTGGTCGAGAAGAACGGCGTGAAGACGTTGGCCGACGCGGGGAGCCCCGGCCCTTCGTCGTCGATCAGCAGTTCGCACGATCGCGCCCGCTTCCTCCAGGTCACGCGCACCCCGCCGTCGGTCTCGAGAGCCGCGTCGACGGCGTTCTTGAGCAGGTTGATCAGCGCCTGCTCGATCTGGGAGCGATCGGCCAGCACGACGAGCTCCGGCCCGGCCTCGACCTCGATCGGGAGGCGCGCCTCGAGCTGGGTGGCGTGGGCGACGATCGGAGCGATCGCGACCGGCGCGAGAGAGGGCTCGGGCAGGCGGGCGATCTTGGAGTAGGAGGCCACGAACTCGGCCAGCGCCTTGGAGCGTTGGCGGATCACCGCCAGGCCGCGGTCGAGATCGTGGCGCCACTCGGCCTCGTCCCAGCCCTCGCGTTCGCCCTGCCGTGCCACCAGTCGCTCCAGCGTCTCGGCGGTCGATTGGATCGGCCCCAGCGAGTTGTTGAGCTCGTGCCCCAGCACCCGGATGAGCCGCTGCCAGGCCTGACGCTCCTCCTGGCGCAGGGTGCGGCTCAAGTCGCTGATCACGAGGAGGTCGTGCTCGAGCCCCTCCTGCCGGAAGGTGCTGCGCCGGATGCCCCAGCGACCGACGGCGCCGGGGAAGGTGTGCTCGACCGTGTCCGGGGGCTCGCCCTCGAGCCAGTCCGCGAGGCCGAGGTCCCGAGCCGATCGCCCCTCGAGTCGAGAGGCGGGCCGGGCGAGCAGGGTCTCGCCAGCCCGATTGACGAGTCGGAGCCGGCGCTCCGGATCGAAGGCGAAGATCGCGACGTCGATCTCCGCCATCACCTTGCGCAACAGGGCGGTCGCCTCGAGAGCGCTCAGCCGCTTCTCGGCCAGTGTTTCGCTCAACAGGTTGATCTCGCGCACGAGGTCGCCGAGGGCGTCGTCCGCGGCCTCGAAGCGGCCGCGCATCGAGTAGTCCTCGAGCCGCAGGGCTTCGACCAAGCTCGAAGCGGTCCGCAGCGGATAGATCGCTCGCCGGCGGAGGACGAACGCCAACCCCACGGTGCAGAGCACCGCCGCCCCGGTGAGGCCCCAGCGGGCGCCGAGCCCCAGGTCCGATCTCCACAGGAGCCCCAGGCCCAACGCCAGCGCCGGCGTCGCGGTGCCGATGGCGAGTATCGACAGCCGACGCTCGAAGCCGAGGCGCTGCGAGAGGCGGTGGAGAGTCATTCGATCGTCCCGATGGGTTGCCCCGGCTGATCGCCCCGACGGATCCTCCCGTGGGGCCTCAGCCCGGCAGCTCGATGCCGTGCTTGTCGATTCTCCGGTAGAGGGCGCTGCGGCTGACGCCGAGCTCTTCGGCCGCGCGAAGGACGTTGCCGCCGTTACGCTCGAGGGCCCTCTCGACGAGCCTCTTTTCGGCCTCGTCGAGGCTCAGCCGCTCGAGGTCGGTCTCGGCCGCCTCCGCGCCGCGCTCGAGAGCGAGATCGCCCGCCGCGATGCGCTCGCCGCGCGCCATCAGCACGGCGCGCTCGACGGCGTGGTCGAGCTCGCGCACGTTACCGGGCCACGTGTGGCGCCTCAAGGCCGCCAGGGCATCGCGCTCGACACCGGCGAGCTCCCGGTCGTACTTGCGGCGATGCCTGGCCAGGAAGTGCTCCGCCAGAGGCTCGATGTCCTCGCGCCGCTCGCGCAACGGAGGCAGGGCGATCTCGACCGTGCGCAGGCGGTAGAGGAGGTCTTTCCGGAACTCCCCGGCGACCACGGCGGCCTCGAGGTCGGCTTTCGTGGCCGACAGGATGCGGACGTCGGCGGTCCGGGTGCGCGACGCCCCGACGCGCTCGAACTCACCGCTCTCGACCACCCGGAGGAGGCGTGCCTGCTGCGCCGTCGGTAGGTTGCCGATCTCGTCCAGGAAGAGCGTTCCCCCGTCGGCCATCTCGAAGCGCCCGATGCGATCGGCCTTGGCGTCGGTGAACGCTCCCTTGACGTGCCCGAACATCTCGCTCTCGAAGAGCGACTCGCTGATGCCGCCGATGTTGACCGTCACCAGCGGCTTCTCACTGCGGCTCGAGACCGCGTGGAGGAGGCGCGCCACGACGCCCTTGCCGGTGCCGTTCTCCCCGGTGATCAGGACGTCGGCGTCGACCGGCCCCACCCGCTCGACGATCTCGAGCACCTCGCGCATGGCGGGCGACTCGGCGATGAACTCGGGCTGTCCGTCGTCGCGCAGGGCACGGTGGGCGGCGGCCAGGCGCTCCCCGTCGCGCCGCGCGCGGCGCAGCTCGACCTGGGTCCGCAGGATCGCCAGGACGCGCTCGTTGTCCCACGGCTTCTCGAAGAAGTCGGCGGCGCCGCGCCGCATCGCCTCGACCGCGAGCTCGATCGAGCCCCACGCCGTCATCACCACCACGGGCAGGCCAGCGTCGATCTTCTTGAGGCTCGCCAGCAGGTCGAGCCCCTCCCGCCCCGAGGTCGTGTCTCGCGTGTAGTTGAGGTCGATCAGCGCCGCGTCGAAGTCGCGCTCCTCGACGGCCGCGAGCGCGGCGCCCGGGGAGTCGGCGAGGCGGACGGCATATCCCTCGCCCTTGAGGAGGAGACGGATCGATTCGCGCACGTCCGACTGGTCGTCGGCGACGAGGATCGCGGGGGAGTCGTGTGGCACCGCGGCTATCCTACCCCCAATCCCCGCCCCTCACCCTGGGCCCGTCCCGGTGCGTCTCCGGCTTCCTCCGAGGACCTCTTTGCGGTGTCACTCGTAGTGCAGGATCAGCGAGGGGTCGGTCCGCGCTGCCCGGCGGGCCGGGCCGAGGGCAGCCACGAGAGTGACCGTCCCGAGCGCCACCAGGACGACGAGATAGGCGAGCGGGTCGGCCGAGCCGATGCCGTAGAGCATGCTCGCCATCGCCCGGTTGAGCGCCAGGGCCGCCAGCGTGCCGATGCCGACTCCGATCGCCGTCAGCAGCAGAGCCTTGCCCATGACGAAGCGCATCACGTCGCGCGGTTGGGCCCCCATCGCCATCCGGATGCCGATCTCCGTGGTGCGCTGGGTGGCGGCGTAGGCGACCACGCCGTAGATCCCGATCGAGGCCAGCAGCAGCGCGAAGATCGAGAAGACCCCCAGGACCAGGGCGCTCCAGCTCCACGGCTGGAGCGACTGGTCGACCACCTGCTCCAAGGTGCGCACCTGGCTCAGCGGCAGCTGATCGCGCAGCGACCAGATGCTCTCCCGCACGGCGGGCGTCATGGCCAGCGGGTCACCGGTCGTCTCGACCAGCAGCCAGGGCGAGCGATACGGATACTGGGTCTGGGACAGATAGACCATCTCGTCGCTCTCGTCGTTGAGGAAGATCCGCTTGGTGTCCTCGACGACTCCGACGATGGTCGCGGTGACGGTTTCGTCGCCGCGTTCGTAGCGTAGCCGCTCGCCCAGCGGGCTCGCCTCGGGCCAGTACTGCTGGGCCATGGTCTGATTGATCACCGCGACGCGCGGGGCGTCCAGACCGTCGCGCGCCTCGAAGTCGCGACCGGCCAGCAGCGAGATCCCGGTGGTGCCGAAGTAGCCCGGGCTGACGTACTGCAGGGCCGCACCGCGCTGGGTCCCGGAGGGATCCTCGCGCCCCTCGATCTCGAATCTGAGCGACCACTGCTCGAAGTTCATCGGCAGGGGCGCCGTGAGCGCCGCCGACTCGACCCCCGGTAGGGCCTCCACCCGAGCCAGCAGCTCGTCGTGGAAATCGGCTACCTGCGTCGTTTCGCCGAAGCTCGCGCTCGGCAGGAGAAGCCCCATGGTGAGGACGTTCTGGCCTTCGAAGCCGGGATCGATCTCGTCCATGTTGGCGAAGCTGCGCACCGCCAGGGCCGTGCTGACCAGCAGCACCACCGCCAGGGCGATCTGCGCCGTCACCAGGACGCTCTGAGCGCGTCGCGCCCGGACGCCGGTGCCCGCGCCAGCCGATCCTTCCTTGAGCGCCAGATTGAGATCGGTCTTGAGCGACTGCAGGGCCGGGGGCAGGGCGAAGATCAGCACCGTGGCCACCGAGACGACCAGGCTGAAGGCGAGGACCGTTGTGTCGACGGTGAAGTCGCCCACTCGGTAGAGACCCTCCGGGATCACCGGACCGACCAGCTGCATCAGCCAATGGGCCAACAGGACCCCGAGGCCGCCGCCGGCGAGAGCCAGCACCAGCCCTTCGGCCAGCAGCTGGCGCACTAGCGAGAGCCGGCCGGCTCCGAGAGCGGCCCGCACCGCCACCTCGCGCTGCCGGCTCGTGGCCCGCACCAGGAAGAGGTTGGCGATGTTGGTGCAGATGATGAGCAGGACGAAGAGGCTCGCCACGGTCAGCATTCCGAGCAACGGGTGGATCATGTCGTCGAGGAACATCAGCGCTTCCCGGATCGGCTCGACGGTGACGTAGGGCTCGCGGTCGTAGTCGGCGTAGTGGCGCTCCGAGATGGCCCGGTAGGTGTTCTGGAGCTGGGCCTGGACCTGCTCCGCCTCTACAGCGTCGGCGAGGCGGACGACCGGCATGAAGTTGCGATAGCCGCGATCCCAGGTGTCGATGTTCGGCTGGATGACCACCCAGGCCTTGACCTCGCCATAGGGGAAGCTGAACTCGTGCGGCATCACGCCGA
>JAWVZD010000012.1:0-12113 GCA_033722395.1 Thermoanaerobaculia bacterium
CCCTCGAGCGAGTCCACGGTACGGCTCTGCTCGATCCTCTGTGAACGCCTCGGTGCGCGCCTCGCCTTGCATCACGATCTCGACTCTCGTGCGCCCGGATGTCTCTCCGTACGCTGGATGTGCTCGGAGGATCACGAAGACGATGCGTCTCGGCAGGCCGACTCGGCACCCGAGCGTCTGCGCGAGCTGATGGCCGGGAGGCGACGATGAACTGGCAGAAGGCGCAACAGAGCACCGTCGAGCTGTGGCAACGGATCCTGGCATCGGTGGGAGAGGCCGACGAGGTGGAGCTGTTGAGCGAGATCAACGCCGCCTGTGCCCTCTGCGAGACCGCCGACGAGGTAGCGGCGGGTCGGTCCGACCGCTGCCGTTACTGCCTGGCCTCCGACCAGCTGGGAGGCTGCAAGGAGATCAACTTCGAGATGAGCGAGCGCGTCGTCGAGCGGGATTGGGAGGGGCTTCGCGAGCTCATCCGTCGCTACATCGACGATCTCCAGTCGATGCGGGTGTCCACCGACTCTTCCTCCGGCGCCCCGCCCGCACCGTCCTGACAGGACCGACGGCACGGCTGGCAGGACGGGTCGATGCCGGAATTCGGTGCGCCGCACACCTGGTGCTGCTCGCCTCCGGCCACTCGGTCGGCGGTCAACCGGCCAGCGTCGATTCGGGTGGCCATTCGCCGAGCGGCAGGATCTCGCAGCTCTCCCCCGCGGGCCGTGCGGCGCTCGAGACCGGAATCCGAACCAGCGCCGAGCCGCCACCGTATGCGGCGAGGTCGTGCGATCCGACCGGCGGGCGAGGAGTGGCGACCAGCTCACCCCCGGAGACCCTGACGTTGGCGGGCAGGAAGCGATCGCGTTTCTTCGACGCCGGCAGCTCGGCGTCGAGCCGGGCGCGGAGCGCGCCGCCCCAGAAGCGGTCGTCGATCCCCATCAGGCGACGCAGCGCCGGCCGGACGAACAGCCAGAAGCAGGCCATCACCGAGGCCGGGTTGCCCGGCAGTCCGAAGACCAGCCCGCCGGAGTGCCGCGCCGCCACCAGCGGCTTGCCGGGCTGGATGGCGACGTGGTCGAAGACGATCTCGCAGTCGAGGTCGGCGAGGACGTGCTCGACCAAATCGAACTCGCCCATCGAGACGCCGCCGCCGAGCAGGAGCACGTCCGAGGCGAGGCCGCGGCGGATCAGTGGCTCGAGGCTGTCGACGCTGTCGCCGGCGATACCGAGGGCCTCGAGCTCGAGGCCCATGCCCCGCCCGGCCGCGAGGAGAAAGTCGGTGTGGGAGTCGCGTAGCTGGCCGGGTGCCGGGTCGGTGTCGGGGTCGACGACCTCGTCACCGGTGGTGAGAACGGCGACCCGCGGCGGGCGGTGGACGGAGAGGCGTCGGTGGCCGTGAGTGGCGACGAGCGCGAGGGTGCCAGCGCCGAGCTGGGCGCCCCGCGGCAGTAGCTCGTCGCCGCGGCGCATCACTTCACCGCGGCGCCGGATGTTCGCTCCGACCTCGACCGGTCGGTCGATGCGGACCCGCTCGGCACCTCCATCGGTGAGCTCGACGGGCACGACCCGGTCGGCGCCGCTCGGCACCGGGGCGCCGGTCATGATCCGGGCGGCGCTGCCGGACGCCAGGTGGGCGCCGGGGGGGTCGCCTGCTGCGATCGTTCCCTCGACCGGGCGACTCTCGCCCGGTTCGGCGCCGCCCGAAAGTGCGTAGCCGTCCATGGCGGAGACGGTCTCTCCCGGAACATCGACGGTGGCCGGTAGAGGGTCGGCGAGGACCCGCCCGAGGGCCTGGCGACGGTCGACCGAGACGGGGGGCAGGGGCAGGAGGTGTGGTTCGAGCAGATCCCAGGCCTCTTCGGGTCGCATGGTGTAGTGTTCGCGGTCGCGGTGGGTGACGATGGGCCAATGGTACACTCCTGAGCCCGTCAGGGGCCGCTCTGAGACACCAATTTCTGGCCGGATTCCCCGAGGCTCCATTCGAACGAGGCGAGATCGATGACTGAGGACGTTCGGTATCAGGCCGACCTGACCGAGACACCTCTCGCCGAGGTGCTGGAGGCGGTCGGTTCGTTCGGTGAACCCGGGGTCCTGGAGGTCGTTCGGGCCGGTATGGTGAAGCGGGTCTACCTCGAGGCTGGCTACGTCGTCCACGCCAGCTCCTCCGATCCGATCGACCGGTTGAGCGAGTACATCCGGCGCACCGGGTTGGTCGACGAGGAGCGCATCGATGCGGTCGATCAGGAACGCTCCAATACCAACCGGCGGCTCGGCGTCCTGCTGGTCGAACAGGGACTACTGACGCCGCGACAGGTCTACGAGTCGATTTGCGGCCAGATCGAGGAGATCGTCTGCAGCCTGTTCGCCTGGCAGAGTGGCCGGGCGATCTTCGAGTCGAGGCGTTTCGATCTCGGTGAGATGGTCCAGGTAATGCTGCCGTTGCGCCGTGTCGTCTTCGAAGGGCTCAAGCGCTCGCCGCGACAGGGTGAGAGCCGCGAGCCGGTCGATTTCGAGGCGGCGGTCCTGGCGCCGAGCTTCCGGTACGAGGATCTGATCGAGGTCGGGCTCGACGGGGACGAGACCGATCTGTTGGAGAGGGTCGACGGGCGGACGAAGGTCGCCGAACTGTGCTCGGGAAGCTCGTTTTCTTCGGGGGAGTGTACGCGGCGGTTGTATGCTTTCGAGGCGTTGTCGCTGGTTCGGAGCGTATCGAAGGTGGAATCCGAGTCGGCGCAGGAACGGTAGAACGAAACACGGAGCGAGAGCTCGGGACACGACGATCGATGCCGATCTACGAGTACAGATGTGAGAGTTGCGGCGAGCGTACCGAGGCGATCCAATCGTTCGACGACCCGCCGCTGGCCGTCTGCCCGCACTGTGGCGGACCTCTCAAGAAGCTGATGTCGGCGCCGGCGTTCCAGTTCAAGGGGACGGGCTGGTACGTGACCGACTACGCCGGCAAGGGTCGGAAGGGCGGGGAGGAGAAGGCGGCCGGCGGGGAGGAGAAGGCCGCCGGCGCGGAGTCGGGTGGCAAGGGCGGCGAGGGCAAGGAGAGCTCGACGTCCAGTCCGAAGAAGGAGCCGAAATCGGGCGGCGGATCGGCTTCCTCCTCCGGCTCGCCCTCCGAGTAAGGCCGAGAGAGCGCCGACCATGCCCCTGCCTAGCGACTCCGAGGTTCTTTCGGAGGCCGAGCGGACGGTCCGGTCGCAGGGAAGGGCCGCCCTGTGCCAGGTGGTGCGTACCGAGGGATCGACCCCCGGCCGCCCGGGATGGAAGTTGCTCGTGCGTCCGGACGGTTCCCGGGTTGGCAATCTCGGCGGTGGCGCGTTCGAGGCGATGGTCGAGCGGGATGCCGCCGCCAAGCTGGAGCAGGTGGCGCCCCGGGCCGAGATCAAGCGGTACTATCTGACCGAGAAGGCGGTTCAGGGCGAGGCCACCGGGATGGTCTGCGGCGGGATGGTGGAGGTCTTCCTCGAGGTGTTGACGGCAAGAGAGTTGCTCGTGAGTTGCGGCGGGGGTCCGGTGGGCCAGGCGCTGGCGGCGAACGCGATGTTGTGCGGTTTCGACGTCGCGGTGGTGGAGGACCGCGACGAGTTCCTCCGCCGGGAGCTGTTCCCGCCGGGGGTCGAGCGGATCGCGGTCGATCGCGAGATGGAGCGGGATTTCCTCGCCGCCTACGCGGGGCGGGAGCTCTATGTAGCGGTCGTGAGCCGCTGTTGGGAGACCGACCTCGCGGCGCTCGCTGCAGTGGCGCGCCAGCAGCCGTCGGGGCTGCGGTACCTCGGACTGATGGGCAGCGAGCGCAAGGTGGAACGGTTACGGCGCGAGCTCGCCGAGCGCGGCATCGACATCGACGAGCACGGCCTGATCGCTCCGATCGGCCTGCCGATCGGCGGCGAGACACCCGGGGAGCTGGCGGTGTCGATCCTGGCGCAGATGATCGAGCGCCGGGCGGCGTTGCGCCGGGCCGAGGCCGCGGCCGACGAATCCGACGAGTCCGAGCGATCCACGGCGCGGGCGGCCGACGGCTGAAACCTCGCGGTCAGGGCCGCCGGGGCGTTCGAGTCTCAGGAGGAGCCGCGCTCGGCGGCCCGTACCTCGCGCACGTCGGTCTCGTCACCCGGCGCTAGCCCGAGCTTCTTGGCGTAGTACCGGAACGACCGGAAGCTCATACCGAGAAGCTCGGCGGCCTGGGTCTGGACACCGCCGCTGCGCTCGAGGGCCTGGGCCATCAGATCGCGGCGGATGTCGGTCAGATGGGCCTCGAGATCGAGGCCGTCGGCCGGCAGCTCGGTGACCTGCCCGTCGGACTCCGAGCCGCGCACGATCTCGAGCGGGATGTCCCGCGCCGTGATCACCTCCTCGCCGCTGAGCGCGATCGAGCGCTCGATCAGATTCTCCAGCTGCCGGACGTTGCCCGGCCATTCGTACGATTCGAGCAGCCGCATCGCTTCGACGGAGATCCGTTTGGGCGGTAGGTCCATGCGCTCGGCGAACTTGTCCAGGAAGTGCTCGACGAGGGGCGGTATGTCCTCGCGGCGCTGTCTGAGCGGCGGCACTTGGATCGGGATGACGTTGATGCGGTAGTAGAGGTCTTCGCGGAAGGTGCCGTCGTCGATGTGCTGCTTGAGATCCTGGTTGGTGGCCGCGATGATGCGAACGTCGACCTCCTGCTCGGCGGTGCCGCCGACTTTGCGCACCTTCTTGTCCTGCAAGGCCCGCAGGAGCTTGACCTGCATCGTCAGGCTGGTGTCGCCGATCTCGTCGAGGAAGAGGGTACCCTGATCGGCCTCCTGGAAGAGGCCTTTCTTCTCCTTGACGGCCCCGGTGAAGGCGCCGCGCTCGTGCCCGAACAGCTCGCTCTCCAGGAGGTTCTCGGGCAGGGCACCGCAGTTGATCGACAGGAAGCGGCGCTCCGAGCGCGGGCTGGCGTAGTGAATGGCGCGGGCGATGAGCTCCTTGCCGGTACCGCTCTCGCCCTGGATCAGCACCGTCGACGGGGTCGCCGCGATCCGTTCGACCAGGTCGAAGATGTCGAGCATCTTGCGGCTGCGACCGATGATCGAGGAGCGGGCGTAGCGCTCGCGCAGCTCGTCGCGCAGATACTCGTTCTCCTCGACCAGCTTGTTCTGCTCCAGGGCGCGCTCGACCACCACCTTGAGCTCGTCGACGTCGAACGGCTTCGACAGGTAGTCGTGCGCGCCGAGCTTCATCGCCTCGATGGCGTTGCGGGTCGAGGTGTAGGCAGTCATCATGATGACGCAGGCGCGCGAGTCGGTCTTGGAGATCTCCTGCAGCAGATCGAGTCCGCTGCCGTCGGGCATCATGATGTCGCACAGCACCATGTCGAAGCTGTCGTTGGCGAGCGCGGTGCGCGCCGCCGAGACCGAGTCGGCGGTGGTGACCTGGTAGCTCTCCTCCTCGAGCATCATCTGGAGAAAGTCGAGGATGCTCTGTTCGTCGTCGACGACCAGCAGGTGGGCGCTCATCCGATCAGGCCTCGGCGGTCATGCCGGCGGCGGCAGGCGCCGCGGGGCGCACCGTGGCCGGCAGATGAACGGTGATGGTGGTCCCCTCGCCCGGTGCGCTGTCGACCTCGAGGCGGCCGCCGTGCTCCTCGACGATCCGATAGACGATCGACATACCGATTCCGGTGCCCTCGCGGAAGCCGGCGTGGAAGGGATGGAAGATCCTGCGTCGCTCCTCTTCGGTCATGCCGCGCCCCGAGTCGACGAAATCGAGCCTGTAGTCGGCACCGTCGCGTCGGCCGGTCACCCGCAGCGTGCCGCCTTCGGGCATCGCCCGCAGGGCGTTGCGGGCGAGGTTCCAGAACAGCTGGCTGATCTGATCGGGATCGGCGGTGATCCTGCCCGAGCCCGGCTCGAGCTCCAGCTCCAAGCGGTGTTCGCTCGACACCTCCTGGCTGTTGCGGAGCAGCTCGAGGTTCTCCTCCAGCAGCCGGCTGATGTCGAACTCGACGATCGAGCGCTCCTTCGGCCGGGCGAACTGCAGGAAGCCTTTGATGGTGCGATTCAAGCGCTGGCTCTCCTTCTGCATGATGTCGAGCAGCTTGCGTTGCGGTGTCTCCACATCGAAGCCCTTCGACAGCATCTGCACCGACCCGGAGATCGCCGCCAGCGGGTTGCCGAGCTCGTGGGCGATCCCGGCGGCGAGCTCGCCGACCGCCGCCATGCGGTCCTTGAGACGGATCTGCTCCTCCAGCGCCCGCCACTCGGTGAGATCCTGGAAGACCAGCACCCAGCCGCTCGGAGAGCCTTCCGCAGAGGCCAGACGGGTGACGCCGAAACCGATGTGCCGCGTCTCGTCGTCCTGCTCCCACGCGAGCTCGTTGCGCTGCCGTCCGAGCTCTGGATTGCTGGTGTACCGTTCCCATTGAGCTTTGGTGAAGAGGGCGGTGGTGTCGATCGCTCGACCCTCGAAGTCGGTGGGCTCGACGCCCAGGATCTCCGCTCCGGCGCGGTTGAGCGAAGTGATGACGCCCGCCTCGTCGGTCGTCAGCAGGCCGCTCGGTATCGACTGCACGATGTCCTGATGGCGCACCCTGAGGTCGGCCAGATCCTCGCTCTTCTCCTCCAGCTCGAGCTCTAGCTCGGTGACGCCGCTGGTGAGCTTCGACGCCAGCACCGCGATGCCGTAGAAGCCGAAGAGATGGACCGCCAGCTTGTAGAGCAGAAGCCAGATCGACAGGGTTTCGGCCCGCGCCGCCGCCGGCTGCGGCAGCCAGCCTTCGAAGCTCGCCACCGCCAGTAGGGCGTAGAGCACCCAGGCGGTACTGCTGGTGGTGATGGCCGCGCGGAAGCCGAGCAGGGTCGCGGCCGTCATGATGACCGGCAGATAGAGGACCGAGAAGGCGCTGGCGCTGCCGAAGTAGTAGACCAGCGCCGAGACGAGCGCCAGGTCGCCCACCAGCTGGACCCAGGCCTGGAGCAGCTGCGGCGCACCGAAGCGCATGAGCAGGATGTAGCCGAGGCTGGCGCCGTAGGTCAGGCCGGCGAAGAGATAGAGGAAGTCGAAGTGGCCCGGCTCGAGCCCGCTCGACAGCTGGATGAGGAGGTACGGCAGCAGCAGGCTGGTGATCGCCACCAGCCGGATTCCGATCATCCAGCGCAGGTGGGTGCTCAGCCGGTGGCGCGACGCGTCGAGCGGGACTCCGGAGAGTGACTTCGTCATAACTCTCTATCGCGCCGCTCGCCGCGTTCGGTGCACGATGCCGCCGACGGTCCCGGCACACCCCTCTCGCAGCTCAGCCGATCTTGCTGAGGAGCGAGTAGAGCGGCAGGTACATCGCCGTGACGATCGTGCCGATGACGCCGCCCAGAAAAGTGATCAGCAGCGGCTCGATCAACTTCATCAGGCCGGCGACCGCGGTGTCGACCTCGTCCTCGTAGAAGTCGGCGACCTTGGAGAGCATCTGGTCGATGGCACCGGTCTGCTCGCCGACGTTGATCATCTGCACCACCATGACCGGAAAGATCTTGGTATCGGCCAGCGGTCCGGAGAGCGTCTTACCCTCCTCGACCCGTTTGCGGACCGCCATGATGGCGTCCTCGATGACCGCGTTGCCGGCCGTACGGGCGGTGATCTCCAGACCGTCCAGGATCGGCACACCGGACGAGGTCAGGGTCGACAGGGTGCGGCAGAAGCGGGCCACGGCGATCTTGAGCAGCAGCTGGCCGATGATCGGAATCTTGAGCATCAGACCGTCGATCACCCGGCGGCCGCGGTAGGTGCCGTAGTAGTAGCGGATGGCGACGGCGATGGCGATGAGTCCGATGAAGATCCACAGCGACCAGCGTCCGATGAAACGGCTCGCACCGACTACCACCTGGGTGAGGAAGGGGAGCTCGCCGCCCAGACCGGCGTAGAGCTGGGCGAAGACCGGGATCACCTTCCACAAGATGATGTAGACCACCAGCACGGCGATGGCGATCACCGCCGTCGGGTAGATCAGGGCCGACTTGACCTGGGCCTTCAGCTTGACGGCCTTCTCGAGATAGGTGGAGAGCCGCCGCAGGATGACGTCGAGAATACCGCCGGCCTCACCGGCGGCGATCATGCTGGTGAACAGGTTGTCGAACGCCTTGGGATGCTTCGACATCGCGTCGGTGAGCGAGGCACCCCCCTCGACGTCGATGCGCACCTGCTCGATGATGGCCTTGAAGTTGCGGTTCTCCTCCTGCTCGCCGAGGATCTCGAGGCACTGCACGAGCGGCAGACCGGCTTCGAGCATCACCGAGAACTGCCGGGTGAACAGAGACACCCGCTTCGTCTTGATCCGCCACGGCAGCTTCGGCGCCAGCGGCACCTCGCGCCCCTTCTGGCGGATCGAGGTGACGGTGATCTGCTGCCGCCTCAGCGTGGCGACGGCGGCGTTGCGCGAGTCGGCCAGGAGGACGCCTTCCTGGCTCTGGCCGGCTCGGGTCTTTCCCTTCCAGACGAACGTGGGCATGACTTAGCTCCTTGCTGACTCTTCGTTGACCGCGCCGACTCCCATGGCGGGATTCAGGGCGCCGGGGCCGCGGGAGATGATCTCCTGCAGCTCGTCGGGATAGGACGAACGGGCCATCGCCGTGTTCAGGGTGATCTGTCGCTTGAAGTAGAGCGCGGCGAGGCTCTGGTTGAACGTCTGCATGCCGTGCTTCGATTGGCCGGTCTGCATCATGCCGTAGATCTGGTGGATCTTGTCCTCGCGGATCAGATTGCGGATGGCGTTGTTCGGGATCAGCACCTCGACGGCGAGCGCCCGACCGGTGCCGCTCGCTCGCGGCAGCAGGCTCTGACAGAAGATCCCTTCGAGGACGAAGGAGAGCTGCACGCGCACCTGAGCCTGCTGGTGGGACGGAAAGATGTCGACGATGCGGTTGATCGTCTGGGCGGCCGAGTTGGTGTGCAGAGTGGCGAAGGTGAGATGGCCGGTCTCGGCGATGCGCAGCGCCAGCTCGACGGTTTCGAGATCGCGCATCTCACCGATCAGGCAGACGTCCGGATCCTGCCGCAGCGCCGAGCGCAGCGCGTTCGAGAAGCTGTGCGTGTCGGCGTGGAGCTCGCGCTGGTTGACGATGCAGCTCTTGTGCTTGTGCAGGTACTCGACCGGATCCTCGATGGTGACGATGTGCTCGTGGCGCTCGGTGTTGACCTTGTCGATCATCGCCGCCAGCGTGGTCGACTTGCCGGAGCCGGTCGGTCCGGTCACCAGGACGAGGCCGCGTGGTTTCTCGCACACCTTCTCGGCCATCCTCGGCAGGCCGAGCTGTCGGAAGGAGCGGATCTCGTACGGGATCTGGCGGAAGGCGGCCGCCAGAGCGCCGCGCTGCTGGAAGACGTTGGCGCGGAAGCGGGCCAGGCCCTTGATGCCGAACGACAGGTCGAGCTCCAGATCCTCCTCGAGGCGCTGCTTCTGCTTGTCGGTCAGGATCGAGTAGACGAGTCGCTTGGTGTCGGTCGGGGTGAGTGGCTCGAGGTCGAGCGGCTCGAGGACGCCGTCGATGCGGATCTGCGGCGCCGAGTTGGTGGTGACGTGCAGATCCGAGGCGCCGCGCTCGACGGCCTCGCGCAACAGCTCGTTCAAGGTTCCGGCCACGCTAGCTCTCCTCCCGCCGAGACGCTCGGAAACCCCCTGTGTTTGCAAGGGTTACGAACTTCGGCACAAGCTTTTGCAGGAGTTTACACCAAGGCTGGAGGGGGGGTGAAGTGAGCGTCGTCACGGAGGAGGACGACCGACGACCTTCCCTGTACTACTATCCCCCGCATGTCGGAGCTAGTCGAGTTTCACGAAGAAGAGGTCATCGGCAAGGTCTACGACGGCCGGCTGATGCGACGCCTGCTGGCCTACGTCAAGCCGTACAAGGGGATGCTCGCCCTGGCGGTCGCGCTGGTGATGCTCTCCTCGCTGCTACAGCTGGTGGGGCCGCTGGCGACCGCGGTGGCGCTCGATCTGGTGGTCGAGCCGGCCGCCGCCGACGAGGTGGGACGCTCGGAGCCGGCGCGGTGGGTCGGCCAGTGGCTGTCGGAGCGTGGCTGGAGCACGGCGACCGGCGTCGCCTGGGTCGCGGCGGCCTATCTCGCTGCGCTCGTCCTCACCTTCGCCGTGCTCTACCTGCAGGGCTACGTCATGCAGCTCATGGGCCAGTACGTGCTGCGCGATCTGCGCGGCGAGATCTTCGGCCATCTGCAGCGCCTGCCGGTCTCGTACTTCGATCGCAATCCGATCGGCCGTCTGGTCACCCGGGTGACCAACGACGTCGACGCGCTGAACGAGATGTTCACCGCCGGTCTGGTGGCGATCTTCGGCGACGTGGCGCTGCTGGCGGGGATCGTCGCGGTGCTCTTCTGGCTCAACTGGCGGCTCGCTCTGGTGACGTTCGCCATCCTGCCGCTGCTGCTCGCCCTGACCTCGTGGTTCAAGATCCGGGCACGACAGAGCTACCGCGACGTGCGCGTCAAGTTGGCGCGGATCAACGCCTTCCTGCAGGAGCATCTGACCGGCATGTCGGCGGTGCAGCTGTTCGGGCGCGAGGAGGCCACCTTCGACGAGTTCGACGAGATCAACCGGCGCCATCGCGACGCCAACGTCGAGGCGATCTTCTACTACGCGGTCTACTTTCCCGCCGTCGAGCTGATCACCTCGGTGGGGATCGGCCTGATCCTCTGGTACGGCGGCGGCCGGGTGATCGCGGGGGCGCTGTCGGTCGGGGCCCTGGTGGCCTTCTTGCAGTACGCGCAGCGCTTCTACCAGCCGCTCGCCGACCTGTCGGAGAAGTACAACATCCTGCAGGCAGCGATGGCGAGCTCGGAACGCATCTTCCGCCTGCTCGACCGACCGGTCGACATCACCACCCCCGCCGAGGCCCATCGCGGCCCCCTCGAGGGCCGCATCGAGTTCGATCGCGTGTCGTTCCGCTACGAGCCGGACAAGCCGGTGTTGCGCGACGTCAGCTTCACGGTCGAACCGGGCGAGACCGTGGCGATCGTCGGCCACACCGGCGCCGGCAAGTCGACTCTGGCCAACCTGTTGCTGCGCTTCTACGACGTCGACGAGGGCGCGGTGCGGCTCGACGGCGTCGACGTCCGTCGCTGGGACCTCGAGGCCTTGCGGCGCTCGGTCGGACTGGTGCTGCAAGACGTCTTTCTCTTCTCCGGTACGGTGGAGAAGAACATCCGCCTCGGGGAGGAAGATCTCGACGCCGAGCGCGTGCGCTGGGCGGCGGAGGAGGTGCACGCGCGTCGCTTCATCGAGCGGTTACCCGACGGCTTCGACGCGGTGGTGCGCGAGCGCGGCGCCGGCCTGTCGGTGGGGCAGAAGCAGCTGGTCGCCTTCGCCCGCGCCCTGGCGTTCGATCCGCGCATCCTGGTACTGGACGAGGCGACCTCGTCGATCGACACCGAGACCGAGCAGCTCATCCAGAAGGCGCTCGACCGCCTGCTCGCCGATCGCACCAGCCTGGTGATCGCCCACCGGTTGTCGACCATCCAGAAGGCCGATCGCATCCTGGTGCTGCACCACGGCGAGCTGCGCGAGCAGGGGACGCACCAGGAGCTGCTGGCCGAGCGCGGGATCTACTACCGGCTGTATCTGTTGCAGTACCAGGACGAGTCGGCGGCGTGAGAATCGGCGGCGGCAGGATTCGATCGGAGGCGAGGATCGGCTCGCCGGGTTGCTCCCGATCACTCCTCGCCGCCGGGGTCGCTGCCGGGCTCCGGTAACGCCTCGATCTCGCCGAGGAGGGCCATCAACTGCTCGCCGCGCTCCCGGGTGTCGTCGCCGAGGGGGTAGACGTAGGAGACGGTGAGCAGCCGGTTGCCCCAGGGGTGGGCGACCATGGCGCGGAGCTCCTCGGTCGGTGTGCCGCCCGAGTCGTAGCGACCGCGCAACATGTAGCTCAGCCCGATCGGCGCCATCAGCTTCGTCTGACCGAACGACTCTCCGTCCTGCATGGCCTCGAAGTTGGCCATCTCCTGCTTGGCCGCCTCGACGATGTTGAGGCCGCCGGAGTGCTCTCCGCTCAGCGTGATCCGTACACTGCCGCCGCCCGCCGACTCGGGCACCGTCAGCACCGGCCCCGCCGGATCGTCGGTCGCGAGCTCGAACGGCTCCGGGA
>JAWVZD010000013.1:0-11800 GCA_033722395.1 Thermoanaerobaculia bacterium
GAGGCGAGCGATGGCGAGGCGAGCGATCGGGCGCGAGAGGTGGCGGGATATCTGGTGATGCACCCGCAGCTCGACTGCAGCGTTCTGCCGATCGGCAGCGGCCTCGCCGTGGCCCGCAAGACGCGTCCGACCGTCACCGAGATGGGCGGTCCGTTCTGAGCCGGGCGGTGTCGTCGACGAAATTTCGGCGACGGCCGTGACGTTCTGTCGTATGTTGAAGAGGGTATGAGCACTTCGTCGAGTCCAGGCACCCTTCGCAAGCTGGCCACTCCGTCCCTCTTGGCGCTGGCCGGCGTCGGTGCGCTCGGGTATCTGCGCGGCCGGCTGCACCGCGACCACGTCTACCGGCCCGATCGGTACCCCAACGGTGTCTGGCAGCCGGGTGGCTTCGGTCTCGAGGTGGAGGACACCTGGTTCAGGACCTCTGACGGACTGACCCTGCACGGCTGGTGGATTCCGCACCCGAAGGCACAGGGCACCATCCTCTACTGCCACGGTAACAGCGGCAGCATCGCCCACCAGATCGGCGTCTTCCGCTTCGTCAAGCGGCTGCGGGTGAACATCTTCGGCTTCGACTACCGCGGTTACGGCAGGAGCGAGGGTGCGCCCAGTGAGCAGGGGCTCTATCGCGACGCGCGCGCCGCCTACGACCATCTGACCGAGGAGATCGGCCAGGACCCGCGCTCGATCGTGCTGTTCGGACACTCGCTCGGCGGGGCGGTGGCGATCGACTGCGCGCAGGACCGGCGGATCGCCGGTCTCGTCGTGCAGTCCAGCTTCACCCATCTGAAGGACGCGGCGCGCTTCTCGATCCCCAGCCTGCCCCTCCACCTGTTGGCGCGCCGCCAGTTCGACAGCATCGACAAGATCCGCCGCCTGTCGGTGCCGAAGCTGATCATCCACGGCTCGGCCGACGCCACGCTGCCGGTCGAGCTGGCGCAGAGTCTCTACCAGGCCGCCCGCGAGCCCAAAGAGCTCTATGTCGTCGACGGAGGCGGGCACAACGACCTCTACCGGCACGGCGGTCTGCGCTATTTGCTGCGGCTGATCCGGTTCCGCCGACGCTGCCTGGCGGCTGCGGCCTGAGACCGCGCCTCCCCGACCGCAGCCTTGGCGTCCGGTGGGCTTTGCGGCCCTCGGCGTGCCGGTCCCCGGCAGCGACGGTCGAGCGATCGCTCCACCTCCCTTTCTGTGACCCGGATCACTGACCGGTGAACCGACCCATGGCGAAATGGGTCCGACTGGTTCGTTACTCGTCGAGGTCGACGAGTCGCCGTGGGAGGTCGGATGATCCAGCACAGATCGGTCGTGACGATTCTTTCCGCCGTCGCTCTGGTGGTGACGGCGTGCGGTGGGTCGAGCTCCGGCCCGACCTCGCCTTCCTCGAGCCTCGCCGAGGTCGAATCGCTGTCGTTCCAGCTGGTCAATCAGGAGCGCTCGGAGAACGAGGTCGAGCCGATGCTCCGAGCGGAATCGGCCCTCGATCGCATCGCCCGCGAGTACAGCGAGGCGATGCGCGACCAGGGGTTCTTCTCGCACGTCGCCCCGGACGGAACGACGCTGGCCGACCGACTGGCGGCAGCAGGCATCTCCTTCTCCTACGCCGGGGAGAATCTCGCCAGGGTTTCGAACGCCGCCAACCCGGCCACCTATGCGCACCAGCTCCTGATGCAGAACCCGCAGCACCGAGGGAACATCCTGAGTTCGAACTTCATCGAGCTCGGCGTGGGTGTGGCGGCCGAAGGCGACACCATCTGGCTGACGCAGGTCTTCGTCCGCCCCTCCAACTAGTCGGATCCGGCCGGCCGGTCGAGCCCCAAGTCCTCGTAGATCGCGCTGACGACATCGAAGAAGCGCTGCCGGTGCGTCGCCTCGTCGGGTACGCCGTTGACGGCGAGTGCGACGACGAGGTGGTGCTCCGGGTCGGCGAAGGCGGTCGAGCTGCGATAGCCGGAATGGCCGTAGACCCGCCGCGAGGCGTGGGCACCGTAGCCGTAGGCGGGGGCGTCTCGACCGTAGTGCCGCGAGTCGAGCACGAACCCCAGACCCCAGTCGAGCTTCTGCCGGAAGGTGTGATCGTAGAGCCCGACGCGATGACGGGCTGTCATCGCCTCGATCGTCTGTGGCGAAAGCAGGCGGATGCCGTCCAACTCGCCTCCGGCGACCAGGAGATCGTAGAGTCGACCGAGCTGCCGCAGCGGGCCGACGCCGTTGGCTCCCGGCGAGGCGGCGATCAGGCGGTGGCGCTCCGTCCAACCGAGGTCCTCGGCCGGCTTCGAGGAGCCCGCGGCGGCTCCGGCGGTGTCGAACATCGGTGCGATCTCCGCCGCGAGCTCGTCGTAGCTCTCCTCGGGCATGCCGATCCAGCAGCGTTCCATCCGTAGCGGCTCGAAGATCGTGCGACGGACGTGCCGAGCGAAGCTCTCGCCGCTCAGGCGCTGGACGACCTCGCCGAGTACGAACCAGCTCGAGGTGAGGTGGTAGCCGGCCTTCTCTCCGGGAGTCCAGCGGGGCTCTAGCTTCATGCGGCAGATCCGCTGCACGATCTCCGCCCAGCTGCGCTGCGGCCAGCCGAGGTCGAGCAGTCGGATCCCCCCGGTGTGGGTCAGCAGGTGCCGAAGGGTGATCGGCTCCTTGTCGCGCTGGCCGAACTCGGGGACGTGCTTCGCTACCGGGTCGTCGAGCTCGAGCCGTCCCTGCTCCCACAGGCGGGCGACCGCCACGGCGGTGATCGGCTTGGTGGCGGAGAGCCACAGCATCAGGTGGTCGCGTTCGAGCGGCTCGCCCGGGCGGATCTCGCCGAAGGAAGCGTCGCCGACAACCTCGCCGCGGAGCGAGACGTAGAGCTGCCCACCGAGATGGAGACCATTCCGGCTCCCCTCGTCGAGTCGCTGCCGGGCGGTTTCGAGACGAGTCGTCATACGCTTTCCGAGCGCCGCACATCCTACCGTCGTCGGTCGGGCGCCGTAGTATGCTGAGCTGGCGCGAGTTACCCGCCACCCACCGATGTCGACCTTCGTCGCAGCCGCCGTCCAGCTCACCTCGACCTCGGACGAGGCCGGGAACCTCGAGGCGGCAGAGCGGTGGATCCGTCACGCCGCCGCCCGCGGCGCCGATCTCGTCGCCACCCCCGAGAACACCAACTTCCTCGGCCCGCACGAGGAGAAGGTGCGGCGGGCGCAGACACTCGACGGCGCCGTCTGCGCCCTGTTCGCCGAGCTGGCTTCCGAGCTCGGCATCCACCTGCTGCTCGGCTCCTTCAACGAGCGCGGGCCGGATCCGGAACGCTGCTACAACACCTCGGTGCTGTTCGGCCCGGACGGCTCTCGGTTGGCGGTCTACCGCAAGATCCATCTGTTCGACGTCGACGTCGCCGACGGCGTCCGCTTCACGGAATCGGACACCGTAGCGCCGGGCGAGGAGGTGGTGGTGGCGTCGACCCAGCTCGCCGAGATCGGCATGACGATCTGCTACGACCTACGCTTCGGAGAGCTCTACCGGCAGCTGGTGGAGGCGGGCGCCGCGGTGCTCACGGTGCCCTCGGCCTTCACCCTGACCACCGGCCGGGCGCACTGGGAGCCGCTGATGCGCTCGCGCGCCATCGAGTGCCAGTGCTGGGTCGTCGCGCCGGCTCAGTACGGGCGGCACGACGACGGTGGGCTGCGGGAGAGCTACGGTCACAGCATGATCGTCGACCCGTGGGGTCTGGTGGTGGCGCGAGCCTCCGACGGCCCCGGGCTGACGCTCGCCGAGATCGATCTGGGGCGCGTCGAGTCGGTACGCCGGGCGATCCCGGTCGCCGAGCACCGTCGACTCTCCTAGCGCGCCCTCTTCCCGAGTGCCAGTGTGTCCCGCGCATGCCGCCCGCCGGCGGGGCGGCCGTTCCGCAAGCTCTTCTCTGGCTACGGGGTCAGCGGAAGAAGCGGAGCTCGTTCCAGATCGCGTCGCGATCGAGGCGAGCGCCGCGCACGAGGTAGAACGGGCGGCCGGCCTCTTCGTTGTCGATTCCCAGGCGGGTGTCGACCACACCGAGGGGTGTGACCTCGTGGAAGATGGACTCCAACCAATCGCGCCGGAAGCCGATCGCGATCGCCGGATCGACCGCTCTGCCGCGGGACCAGAAGAAATAGCTGTTGTGGCCGCTCGAGGCTGCGGGAAGTCCCCAACTCTCGCCCCACAGATCGAGCGCCGCGGCGCTACCGTAGCTCGATGCCAGGAGCGCGACGTCGCGCTGCGTCTCGTCGGGGAGATCGCGGTAGGCCTCGCCGACCGCGTCGACCAGCTCTCGCCAGCCGAACATCTCACCGAACTCGCGATGCGGAAAGTCGTCGTGCAGCTCGGCGTAGGTCGCCCGGGGGAGGATCGGAAGGAAGACGGGCACCAGAAGCAAGTTGCCGAGCAGCAGATAGGCCGGTGCGCGTCGCCAGCCGTCGAGCGTGGCCAGTCGCCGCTCGAGGGCGACCGCGCCGGCGGCGAGCACCACCGGATAGAGCGGCGCGGCGTAGTACGGCTTGCTCTCCAGCAGAAGGAAGACCGCGAAGGTCAGCGCGGTCGCAGCGCCGAGGAGCCGGAACCGCCGGCGGGCGGGCGACAGCCAGAACCAGACGCCGTAGAGGAACTGCGGCAGGGCGAACGGACCGAGAAAGACAAGTGTCAGGCCGAGAAAGGCGAACGGCGGGAAGCGCTCGGTGGCGTTGTTGTTGGCCAGAAACTCGAGCGTCGGCCAGCCGTGGCCGGCCTGCCAGACGAGGTTCGGAAGGACTATGAGGAGCGCCAGGGCGCCGCCCAGATAGATCCACGGTCGCGCCAGCTCCCGGCGCCAGGACGTCGAGAGCAGGGCGCCGACGACCGCGGTGCCGAACGCCAAGAGCGTGTACTTGGTCAGCAGGCCGAGGCCCGCCACCGCGCCGAAGACCAGCCAGACCCGGCGGGAACTCCTGCCCTGGATCATACCGGCGAGCAGCACGGCCAGTGTGAGCCAGATCAGCTGGTCGAACGGCACCGTCTGGAAGAGGTTCTGGGCCATCAGGTGGAAGGGGCAGAGCAGGCTGGCACCCCCTGCGAGGATCTGGGCTCGACGTCCCCCGCCGAAGCGGGCCGCGAGCACCCCCGCCAGCACGACGACGGCGGCGCCTGCCAGAGCGGGGAGCAGGCGCAGCGCGGCGAGAGACGGCCCGAAGAGCTGCTCGACGGCGCCTGCCATCCAGGGCACCAGAGGGGGATGATCGACGTAGCCGAGCTCCAGGTGCCGCCCTCCGACCAGGTAGTAGAGCTCGTCGCGATGGAAGCCGTAGCGCCTCCCCAGAAGCCCCCACACGACCAGCTTGACGGCCCCCAGGGCGACGAGCGGCATCAGCCAGACGGGACGCTCTCCGGTGAGAGCGGTGTCACCGTTCGGCGACAGAGTCGGTGCTCCCATCCGGCCCGCGCTCCGCTTCAACGCTCGCCGTCGAGCAGATCGACCAGGACCTGGATGCCGCGCCGCACGACGTCGGGAGGAGCGGCGGTGAAACAGAGCCGCACATGGTGCGGATAGGGGCCGAAGCTCGGACCGGGGGCCAGGAACAGCCCCTGATCGACGCAATCCTCGAGAAAGCCCTCGAGCCCGCGCTCGTCGAGGCGGTCGGCGACGTCGAGGAAGAGGAAGGCGCTCCCCTGTGGAGCCGGCTGGCCGAGCGCCTCGGCGGCCATGCGACCGAGCTCTTCGTACTTCGCCCGGGCGTCTTGCAGCCAGGCGTCGGCTCGACCCTCGAGGGTGCGGATGGCAGCGATCTGAGCCGCGGTCGGCGTGGAGTAGAAGGTGTGGGTCGAGACCTTGCGCAGCTCGAGCGTGACGTCGGCCGGCGCCACCACCCAGCCGCACCGGTTGCCGGCCATGCCGTACGACTTGGAGAAGGAGTGGGTCGAGAAGGTGCGTTCGGGCGCCAACGGACGCGTGTAGCGATGCTCCCCTTCGTAGACGTACTCCTCGTAGACCTCGTCGGCGATGATCCACAGGTCGCGGCGGCGGGCCCAATCGACCAGAGCTTCCACCCACGCCCCGGGGATGACGCGACCGGTCGGGTTGTTCGGCGTGTTCCAGTAGATCGCCACGGTGCGCTCGCTCAGACGCTCGTCGACGATCTCGACGGCCGACTCGGCGCTGTCGGCCTCACCGATGAACGGGATCGAGCTCGCCGTGCCGTGGAACGAGCGCACGATGCCGGCGATCAGCGGCCAGTGGGGTGCCAGGATGAGGACTTCGTCGCCGGGCTCCAGGATCGCCCCGGCGACGGCGCCGAGGGCCCCTGTCGCACCGGCGGCCACCAGCACGTTCTCGGGCGCCGTCGGCACCCCCGTGGCCGCCTCCATCTTGTCGGCGATGCCGGCGAGTAGCCGGTCCATACCCTGCGGCGAGGCGTAGCGGTGCATACCCGGATGGTCCTCGACCGTGAGGTCCTGCATGCGGCAGCCCTCCGCCGGTTCCATCCAGGTGTCACCGACGTGCAGAGGGTAGATCTCTCCCGGGTGGCTCGCCAGGCGATGAGCCAGGGCGGTATAGACCGATCCGGCCATGGCGGCGATGTTCGAGGCGACCTGCGGATGGCGAGGCATGGGAACTCCCGTCGTCGGATTTGCGGCGATCCTATCGTGCCGCGCGAGCGGCCCGAGAGGAGCGTCCACGTCGGCCGACGCGCGCGCCGGAGCGCCACAGGATCACGGCACCCGTCAGGCCGAGCAGAGTGAGAGCCGACCCCCAGAGCACGGACGGATCGAAGTAGCGCAGCACGATCCGACGGGAGCCGGGCGGGACCTCGAGTCCGATCTGTCCGACGGCGGTCTCGAAGACGGTCGTCGCCTCGCCGTCGATCTCGGCTCGCCAGCCGGCGTCCCACGTCCGCGCGATCTGGAGGTACGGCGGGTGTGTGACGGCGGTGTCGAGCTCGACGCGGCTCGAGGCCAGGGTCGTTCGAGGGGCCACTCCAGAGGTCGTGGTCTCCTCTTCGGGTGGCTTCCCGGAGGGTGGCCGGTCTGGCGGCTCGCCGATCCAGTGGGAGCGGGAGGCGGGACGATAGTCGTCGTCTCGGGCCGCCTCCAGCGCCGTCGTCGCGTCGGGGTGGAAGACGGCGCGGTCGACCCAGCGAACCTCGGGCAGCCGGTGGGGGTTCGCTTCGAAGCGGAGCCGTGGAGCCGGCTCGCCGGCCCAGCGCTCCCGCAGCACCTCGGCGAGAGGCCGCGTCAGCGCCACTATGCCGACGTTCCAGGCGCCGAGCAGGCGCCAGGCGCGCTCGGGAGCCCCTCGGTCGGGAGGGGCCCAATCGGCCTGCAACGCCTCGAGGGCCCGCCGTGCCGGGCGCGTCAGCATGAGGTCGTAATCGTGATGCAGAGTGTAATCGTATCCCCACAAGGTGGCGATGTACGGCTCCAGCAGATCGCGACCGTGCCAGAACTGGTCCGGTCCCGGACGCTCGGATCGCAACGGAACGCGGGCCTCTTGCGCCAGCGCGAAGTCGGTGAACAGACGGCCGTCGGACACGACCTTCTCGACCAGAACCGCGGGTGGGACCTCGACTGCCTGGCGAGGGACGACCGGGAGCAGGTGCCAACCGCTTCGCGCGAGGTCGAGTGCGAGCAGGCAGACGAGGGCGAGTGGAACGTGCCGCCGGGAGAAGCGACGATCTCTGCGGCGTGTCGGCTCTCCCAGGAACCACCAGGCCCCGGCGGCGATCGCCAGACCGACCGCCAGATCGATCCGCGCCCAGCGCACCAGGCCTTCGGAGTAGGTTGGTGGCACCGGTACCGGTCGGAGCGAGTTCGCCAACCAGACGACCGCCTCGGGCTCCACGAGGTAGAGGGCCAGCAGCGCGCCCAGCAGGAGCGCTACGAGGGCGGCGAGGAAGCGCGGCAGGTCGAGCCGCGGTCGCGCCGTCGGTGGCCGTGACCAGCGGTCCTCGAGCGTGAGAGCCGCCAGGAAGGGCAGGGCGGCGCCGGCGACGAGGAACATCTTCTCCGGGTAGCGCGTCTGGTCGAGGACCGGCAACGACGGCACGATGGCCGTGTAGAGCGGATTGAACCGTCCCAGGGCCAGAAACAGACCGCCAGCGAGCATAGCGAGCCACATCCAGTAGCGTTCCAGACGGACTCGGGCGAGCCCGCCGATCGCCAGGACGAAGACGACGAGGCCCGGGTAGATCGAGACCAGGTAGGGATGCCCCTCGTCGAAGATGTTCTGCCCATAGAAGAGCTCTTCGTCGGTGCGCATCGGATCGCCGAACGGATGAGGACTCGCCAGCTCGAGGAGGCGTTGCGGGGGCATCGAGCGGTGGGTCACGACCGATGGCTCGAGTCCGCCGGCGCGCCCGGTGGAGGAGAGCCTGTCGAGGGTCGGCAGGAGCTGCACCCCGGCCAGGAGGAGGGCCAGCACCGCCGCCACGGCCAGCGGCCGGATGCGACCGCGCCGGACGATGAGGCTGTCGAGGGCGAGCCCACACAGCGCCAGAGCGCTGAGGATGCCGTGGACCGGCTCGCCGGCCAGGAACTGGGACGCCAGGGCGATGCCGAGGAGGACGGTGGCGCGTCGCGATCGCGGGTCGTCTTCGACGGCCCGGCAGCCCCAGAGCAGGACCCAGGGGGTCCAGGCGAGGCCGCAGAACAGGGTCAACAGGTGGGCCGACGAGACGAACGCCCCAGCGGTGGTGAAGCCGACCGCAGCGACCAGCGCGCTCGCCGGCCGGCAGCCGAGATGGCGGGCTAGCCGCCAGGCACCGGCATAGGCCCAACCGACGTGGCCCAGAAGCAGGAGGTGGATCGCGGTGGAGGGGGGTAGCACGAACGCGAGCCAAGTGGGCGGATAGAAGGCGGCGTAGTTCGGATTGGAGAGGATCGGCTGACCGCCGTGAATCGCCGTGTTCCACCACGGCACGCCCTCGGTGACGGCGCGTCGCAGCAGGGTGCGTAGAGGTAGATGGAAGAAGGCGAGGTCGCCTGCCGCCAGGACCCGACTCGGATCGAACAGGGTGCGGAAGGCGATGGCGGGAACGGTCAGCCCGGCGATCGCCAGCCACGGCGCCCGCCCCCTTCGGGAAAGGGGTCCTTCTCGGACGGCGGCTTCGGGACCGGGGTCCTCACTCGCCGGTGACTCGATTCGGGAGGACACGCGGGATTATCGATCCCGGGGCGGTCGGCTCGCAAGTGAGACGGCTACCGTGGCGATCGCCGGGTTGCCGACAGACTCCGACCGACGGCTCGACTACACTAGCGGCTCGTGGTGGGCGACCGATGAGCACAGGGACGTCGTACGAGCGGGTGCTGGGCGGCCTCGCCCGGGGCGAGTCGCCGGTGACTCCGAAGCCGCCGCGGGCGTCCGCCTCGGTCGTGCTGTGGCGCGCCGGCGAGTCCGGGATCGAGATCTTCTGGGTTCGCCGCTCCCGGCAGGTGCCGTTCATGCCGGGCTGGCACGCCTTTCCGGGTGGCGGCCTGTCGCCCGCCGACCGCGGCATCACGGTGCGCGGGCAACCGATCGGACTCGACGCGGCGCCGGCGGACGGAGCGATGCCACCGGCGGTGACCGCAGGCGTCGATCTCGACGAGTTGCTGCCGGAGGGCCTGCTGGCGGCGACGCTGCGCGAGCTCTTCGAGGAGACCGGGCTCCTTCCGGGTGCGCACTCGATCGACACCGCGACGCGGGCCGCCGCCCGTCGGGCACTCCTCTCCGGGGAGACCACCTTCGCCGAGATCCTCGACCGCTCGGGCATCACCCCCGATGCCGGCGAGCTGATCTACGCTGGTCGCTGGCTGACCCCGCCGCTCGGTCCGCTGCGCTTCGACAACCGCTTCTTCCTGCTGCCCTGGCGCGAGGAGATGGGGCACCCGGAGGTCGTCCCCGGCGAGCTCGCCGAAGGCGGCTGGACCACGGCGCGGACGGCGCACCGCCAGTGGCGCGACGGCGAGATCATCACGGCCCCACCGATTCTCCATATCCTCGAGGTACTGGCCGAGGATGGCCCCCACGATGGGCTGCCCCGTCTACGCGTGCCCAGCGAGACCAACCTGGGGGAGCATCGCCGGGTCGAGTTCGTGCCCGGCGTGCTGCTGTTCCCGCTTCCGACCGCGACGCTCCCGCCGGCGAGTCACACGAACTGCTACCTGATCGGCTTCGGGGAGACGGCGCTGATCGATCCGGGAGCGGCGGAGGAGGCGGAGGTCGAGCGTCTTGCCGGCGCACTCGAAGCCGCTGGCGAGCAGTTGGGCCGCCGCCCGCGCGCCATCTGGTTGACCCATCATCATCCCGACCACGCCGGAGGGGCGGCGCCCTTGCAGCGTCGGCTCGATCTTCCCGTGCGGGCTCATCGCGACACCATGGCGCGGCTCGACGGATCGGGCATCGCCTTCGGCGAGCCGCTCGCAGGGGGTGCGGTGGAGCGGCTGGCGGGCGGCGATGGGGCGCTCGAGGTCGAGGTGCTGCACACCCCGGGTCACGCCAGAGGGCATCTCTGCTTCCTGGCACGGCGCCAGAGCTGGCTCGTCGGCGGCGACATGGTTTCGGGGATCAGCATGATCGTCATCGATCCACCGGAGGGCCACATGGGCGACTACCTGGAGTCGCTCCGTCGTCTCGAGGCGCTGGAGCTCCGGACGCTCTTTCCCGGGCACGGGCCGACGCTCACCCGGCCGTCGGCGAAGTTCCGCCAGTACATCGAGCACCGGCTGTGGCGGGAGGGAAGGATTCTCGAGGCGTGGCGCGACGGTGTCACCGATCCGTGGAAGATGCTGCCGACCGTCTACGAGGACGTGCCGCCGATCGCCCACCCGCTGGCCGTGCGCCAGATCGAGGCGCACCTGGAGCATCTGCGCGAGCAGGGGAAGATCGAGCCCTGATCTCAGGGGGTTTCGACCACGCCGGCGACCTCTTCGACGTGGACCGAACCGCTGCCGTCGCTTCTCAGCAGGAAGTCCCCGCCGATCCGGGCGACCGATATCGATCCCGAGCCATCGGCGCCGATCGCGACCGTGCCGGTGACGTCGCGGATGCGGATACCCCCCGAGCCGTCGTCGCCGATCTCGACGCCGCCGCGGACGCCGTCGATCTCGATCTCGCCGGAGCCGTCTTCGGCGATACGCACGTCGCCTTCGATGTCGCGCAACCGGATGCTCCCCGAACCGTCCCGGAGCACGAGATCCCCGCCGACGTCACGGATCCGGATCTCGCCGGAGCCGTCCTCTACACGCAGGGGACCGCGGACGCCGTCGATCTCGATCTCACCGGAGCCGTCTTCGAGGTCGAGAGCGCCGATTCCTCGCAGGTCGATCGCTCCCGAGCCATCGTCGATCCGCAGCGCCAACCGCGAGGGGACGGTCACGACCAGATCGAGCCTGCTCGACCCGCGCCAACCGAGGTAGCTCTCCGGCAGGTCGGCCTCGATCCAGAGGCGATCGCCACGGCGTCCGGAGTCGAGCCGGATCCTCTCCAGCAGGGGTTCGCTCGAAGCGCAAGCCGTAGCTTCGACCGAGACCGTGGTGGCGGTGTCGTCCCCTTCGACGACGAGGTCGCCGGCGCGGGCGACGATCTCGAGCGCCCCGGCACCGTCCGCGTCGAGCTCGAGCGTCAGCGGTCGCGAGGCGCGGCAGTCGCCGCCGGCTGTGAGCGGAGCGGCGGCCAGGACGAGCAGAGAGCAGATCGAGGACAGACGCATTGCACCTCCTGAGAGAAGTCGGTTCTGTCAGAAAGTACGGATTCGGCGCACTCCGGGTTCAGATGCGGGTTCAGATGCGGGTTCCAAAGGGGTGGCAGACGGGGCCGAGCCCGAGATCGGGCTGTCGA
>JAWVZD010000014.1:0-11031 GCA_033722395.1 Thermoanaerobaculia bacterium
CGACGAGGAGCTCACCGCGGTGCGCTCCGAGCTGCCCGATCGGCTCGGCCGGATCATCGACCGGTGTCTCGAGAAGGACCCGGAGCAGCGCTATCGCTCCGCCGCCGAGGTGCTCGCCGACCTCGAGCGGACGAGGGAGGAGGTGCGGGGCCGAGGCGACGGCGTCGGTGCGCCTTTCCGGCCCTTCCGGAGCATCGGACGTCGACGCTTGGCGTGGTCCTTGGCCGCGTTCGCGGCCCTGGTGGCGATCGTGGCGCTCGCCGTCGTCCTCGGCCGGCGAGCTACCGCACCGGAGGCGAGCGGGTCGGCCATCTCCTCCCTGGCGGTTCTGCCGCTCGACAACCTCTCGGGCGACCCCTCTCAGGACTACTTCGCCGACGGCATGACCGAGCTGCTGATCACCGACCTGTCGAAGATCGGCTCGCTCAAGGTGATCTCGCGCACCTCGGCGATGCAGTTCAAAGGCTCGGCACGGCCGCTCCCCGAGATCGCCGAGATCCTGGACGTCGACGCCGTGGTCCAGGGGAGCGTGCTGCGCGCCGGCGACGAGGTGCGGATCACCGCACAGCTCATCGACGCTCGAGCCGACGAGAACCTATGGGCCGAGAGCTACCAGCGACGCCTCGAAGACGTCCTCGGCATCCAGGCCGAGGTCGCCCGAGCCATCGCGCGCCAGATCGAGGTGGCGCTCACGCCCGAGGAGATGGCGCGGCTCGATACCGAGCGCACCGTCGACCCGGAGGCGCTCGACGCCTATCTCGAGGGTCGCGCTCTCTGGCAGCGCTGGGGACCGTACATCGAGCAGTCGATCCCCCATTTCCTGCGCGCCATCGAGATCGACCCCGACTACGCCCTGGCGCACGCCGGTCTGGCCGACGCCTATCTGGTGCTGGCCCACTTCGCCAGGCCCGCCCACGAGGCGATGCCTCTCGCCAAGCAGTCGGCCCTGCGAGCCCTCGAGCTCGACCCGTATCTGGCGGAGGCGCACACCAGCCTGGCCGACAGCGTCTTCCACTACGAATGGGACTGGGAACGGGCCGAGGAGGAGTTCGAGCGAGCCCTCCAGCTCAACCCTGGGTATGCCACTGCCCACGCCTGGTACTCGGGACTGCTGGCCGCTCTCGGCCGGCACGACGAGGCGGTCCGGCAGATCGAGCAGGCGCGCGAGCTCGAGCCGCTCAACTACGGAATCCAGGCCTTCGGCGTGCGGGTGCTCGCCTGGGCCGGCCGGCACGACCAGGCCCTCCAGCTGGCAACGGCGCTCCGCGAGCGGTTCCCCGAGGCGAGCCCGGAAATGTACGCCATGGCCCTGGCAATCAACGATCGACCGGTGCCGGGCGACATCCTCGCGGCGCTCGAGCGGCAGGCCGAGAGCGTGACCCTACCGTATCCCAAGGCGGCTCTGGCGGTGACGTTGGCCGGGAGCGGCCAGGAAGAACTGGCCCGGGAGCTCCTCGACGACCTCGAGTCGGCCTACCGCACCACCTACGTATCGCCGTACATGATCGCCCAGGCCCGCGCTCTGTTGGGAGAGTCCGACGCCGCTCTCTTTTGGCTCGAGGAGGCGCTCGAGGGCCGCGCCGCCGACCTCATCTGGATCGACGTCGAGCCGGCTTTCGAGCCGCTACGTGGCGCCGATCGTTTCGAGACCATCGTTTCGTCGATGGACTTTCCCGACCGAGGACCCTCCTCCTGAGCCCGGTCGAAGCCGGCACGGCCAGGATCTTTCGAAGATGAGCGACGACACCGAGAGAGTCGGGCTGCGGATCGCCCTCGTCACCACCTTCTACCCTCCGCACTCCTTCGGCGGTGATGCCCTGTTCGTCCGCACCCTGGCGCACACCCTGGCGCGCCACGGCCACGACGTCGAGGTGATCTACGACGCCGATGCCTTTCACGCTCTCTCGGCCGAGAAGAACTTCGAAGCGCTACCCGAGCCGAGCGGCGTCCGCGTCCACCGACTGTCGAGCCGCTTCCCCCGGCTGGCCGCCCTCGCCACCCACCAGGCCGGCCGGCCGACCGTCCACCGCCGGGAGCTCCAGCGCCTGCTCGAGCCGGGGCGGTTCGACGTCGTCCACTACCACAACATCTCCCTCGTCGGCGGGCCCGGAATCCTCGCCTACGGAGACGGCCTCAAGCTCTACACCACACACGAGCACTGGCTCATCTGCCCGACCCACGTCTTGTGGCGGCACGACCGCGAGCTCTGCACCGAGAAACAGTGCTTGCGTTGCACTCTGCACTACCGCCGGCCGCCCCAGATATGGCGTGCCACTGGCCTTCTGGAGCGCGCTCTCGAGGCGATCGACGCCCTCTGCGTGCCGACGCGGTTCACCGCCGAGATGCACGCCGCGGTGGTGGAGCCCTCCCGCATCGAGGTCCTGCCCCTCTTTCTGCCCGAGCTGGACGACGGCGCTCCAACGGGAGCGGCAGAAAGGGAGCGTGGCGACTACTTTCTGTACGTCGGCCGTTTGGAGAAGCTCAAAGGCCTCCAGACCGTCCTACCCTGCTTCGGGGAGGATTCCCCCGGCGAGCTCCGGGTCGCCGGTACGGGTAGCTTCGAGCCCGAGCTCGAGCGACTCGCCGACCCCTCCCGAGTCCGTTTCCTGGGGTTCGTACCTCCCGACGATCTCACCGACCTCTATCGCCGCGCTCGCGCCGTCATCGTCCCCTCCCTGACCTACGAGATCTCTCCGCTCGTCGTGTTGGAGGCGTTTCGGGCCGGCACGCCCGTCGTCGCCCGGCGACTCGGGCCCCTGCCGGAGATGGTGGAGCGCCACGAGGCCGGTCTCCTCTTCGAGAACCGTCACGAGCTGGCGCGGGCCCTGCGCAGGCTCGGCGCCGATTCCTCGCTCGCGGATCGCCTGGGAGAGAACGCCCGCGCCGCCTTCGAGCGCATCTGGAGCGAGGAGAGCTTCCTGCGGCGTTACTACGTCCTGATCGCCCGCTGGGCGGAGGAGACGGGACGCCGATCGATCGTCGACCGATTGGCTACCGTCGCCGAGAGGCGGGCTTCGATCGGACTCAGTCCTCGTCCCGACGCAGGCTGAGGGGACGCATGTCGGTCCAGACCTCTTCGATATAGGCCAGGCATTCGTCCTTCGAGCCGTTTTTGTCGAGCTCCTTCCAGCCGGCTGGCAGCTCGCGCTCGAGCGGCCAGATCGAGTACTGCTCCTCGTGGTTGACCACGACGCGGTAGCGCAGCTCGGAGGTGGAGGAGTCGGCCTCGGACACGTCGGGGCTCCAATCTCTAGGCGGTGCGCAGGAACTTCGCCGGAGCGCCGCCCTGGCGCAGGAAGTCCCTCAGCCGGGCGTCGGACTCGGGCGAGTCGGCCTCGTCGTCCGCCAGCCCCTCCATCAAAGCGTCCTGGGCGACACGGCAGAACCCCTCGATCTGATCGATCGTGAAGCCTTCACCGACGAGATACGGGATCGACCAGAAGTCGAAGGAGTAGGTCGGCATCACGACGGAGGAGGTGACCGAGCGGTAGACGCGCGTCGGAAGATCTCGCGCCGCCTTCCAGTCCATTGTGTCGTGCGACCACTGGAATCCTCCGCCCCGCAAACCGAACTCCTCTTCACGGTCGGCGATCGGCGTCTTGTCGTCGTAGTACCAGAGGCCGCAGTTGTAGAACTGTGGGGCGGTCTCCTCGATGAATTCGATGGTGTTCTGCACCGTCTCCTCGGTCTCCGGCGGGAAGCCGACGAAGAACGACGCGAAGGTGGTGATGCCGCGCTTCTTCAGGTTCCGGATGCCGTACTTGTACTGCTCGATCTTGGCGTGCTTGTGCATCGAGTCGAGGATCGCCTGGTCCCCCGACTCGATGCCGAGGAAGTTCCCCTTGCAGCCCGCCTCCGCCATCAGGTCGAACGCTTCGTCGTCGCAGTTCGAACAGCGGAAGTAGGAATACCACCGGAGGTCGAACCGGCGATCGATCATCATCCGACAGATCTCTTTGAAACGGGGCAGCGGCACGTTGAACGTGTCGTCGATGAAGACGACGTTCTCGACTCCGGCCTCTTTCAAGACGGTCAGATCGCGCTCGATCACCTCCAGGCTGTTCAGCTTGAGCGCCCCGCCAACCGCCGGAAAGCGGCAGAAGGCACAGTCGAAGGCACAGCTCCGGGCCGTCCGTACCTGAACGGTGGGGCTGTGGAACGACGGATCGAACAGGCCCCACCGTGGGCTGTTCGCGTCCATGTCGTTGTTCTCCGGCAGGCGGTGGGTAAAGCGCAGCCCGCCACCGTTGGCGGCGTAGAAGAGATTCGGCACCTCGGCGAGCTTCGACTCGTCGTCGCGCAGGCAGGAAAGGACGGTCGCGAGCGTCGCCTCTCCTTGCGAGTCGTAGACGTAGATATCGCCTTCGAGGGTCTCGAGAACGGCGGCGGCGGAGGGCTCGTCGAGGGCGCTGCAGATGTTGTAGATGTGCGGGCCGCCGACGATGATCCGCGTCTCCGGGCTGAGGCGCCTGACCGTCTCCACGATCTCGACGATCGGGTCGTTGCTGACGTAAAACGTGGTCGTGATGGCAACCGAGCGCGGCTCGGTAGCGAGCAACGACTCGAGTTTCTGCCGTTCGCCGCTGTAGAAGTTGACGAAATCGACCTCGAAGCCCCTCGTCTTCAAGAAACTGGTCAGATAGGCGACGCCGAGATTCGGCAGGCGACCGACGTTGAGATCGGGAGTCCGACCGGTGACGTCTTCGAGAGCCGCGTTGAGGAGCTCCATGTACGGCCGCCTGCGGCCTCCGTAGCGCACCGAGCTGCGCTGCAACTCGCTGTAGACCGGCGTATAGCGCTGGATCTCCCGGCTTTCGCCGGCAGCCTTTTCGAAATCGGGCTCGTTATACCCGATGAGTACGCAGTCCAACCGATCCGTTCTCATGAATGCCCTTCGCTTCGCAGGCTTTCCCTCATACCGAATAAACTAGTATATAGACTTGTCTTCCACCAGCGATCGAATCTCGACTTCGGTCGATTCTCCCGGCCTCTGCCCCCGAGACCTCTCTTGCATGACGTGCCCGCATCCTGGCGTCGTCGCCTGACCGACGTCCCGGCCCTGAGCACTCTGCCTCCCGAAGGGGAACGCGGCGCGCTGCCAGACCCGGTAGAGGTGTGCTCACAACCGGTACGCGTAGCGACACGCGTCACCGGGCTCTCCGAGCAAACGAGCGAGGCGGCCGGCGGCTCGATCGACCTGGTTCTCGCGGCGGCCTTCGCGGTCCAGGTCGGCCGACACAGCGGGCAGCACGACGTCGTCGTCGGCTGGCATGCCGACACCTGGCGCCCCTTGAGGATCGAGCTCGGCGCCGGCACCAGCTTCACGGACCTTCTCGTAGAGCTCGAGCGACAGATCAGCGGAGAGGCCCCGGGGTTCGACCACCTCCTCCGCTCGGCCGGCGCCGAGAGCATCGGCGGAGCCCACCCCCTCTTTCAGACCGGCGTACGGACCGGCGAAGGCGAACAGGAGCTCGCCTCCCTGCTGAGCGGGCCCGATCGGGCATCGCTCGATCTGGTGTTCGATCTTTGCGCATACGACGATCGGGAAGAGGCTCGGCTCGTCTACGACGCTCGCCTCTATCCCGCTGCGACGATCGCCGCATTCGCCCGCCGCCTCGAACATTCCCTCGATCCGCTCCTGGGCAACGCTCGTCACCCCGTGCGGACTCTCGATCTCCTGCCCCCGGACGAGACCGAGCGGATCTGCGAGCGCTGGAACTCGACCGCAGCGGAGTTCTCGTCCGACCTCTGCCTGCACGAGATCGTCGAAGCCAGGGCGGCGGCGAATCCTGACGCCGTGGCCGTCATCCGCGGCGAGGCCCGAGCGAGCTACGGCGAGATCAACCGCCGGGCGAATCGACTGGCGCATCATCTGCGAGAGCTCGGCGTCGGCCGGAACGATCGCGTCGGAGTCGCCCTCGAGAGGTCGCCCGATCTGGTGGTAGCGAAACTCGGAATCCTCAAGGCTGGCGGTGCCTACGTGCCCTTCGACCCGGACTATCCGGCCGAGAGGCTGCGTCGCATGCAGGACGACGCCGGCCTCGGCGCGTTGGTGACGCGGTCGGGATGGCTGGAGCGGTTCTCGCCGGCCGAAACACAGACCGTGCTGCTGGACGAGCACCGAGAGCTCCTGGCACGGGCGAGCGGAGAGAATCCCACCCCGCTGGCCGAGCCGGGTTCGCTGGCCTACGTCATCTTCACCTCGGGCTCGACGGGGCGCCCGAAGGCGATCGCGCTCGATCATCGCGGCCGCGTCAACAACTTCGAGGACTTCAACCGGCGCTTCTCGGTCGCGGCGGGCGACCGGCTTCTCTCGGTCTCCGCGCTCGGGTTCGACATGACGGCCTACGACATCTTCGGCACCCTCATGGCGGGCGCGACGCTCGTCATGCCCCCGGCGGAAGAGAGTCTCGAGCCCTCGGCCTGGGCCCGCGAGCTCGGTCGTCATCGGGTCACCGTCTGGCACTCGGTCCCCCAGCTGCTGATGATGCTGGTCGAGCATGCCGCCCGGCGCTCCGAGCCCCGGTTGGACTCGCTCCGGCTCGTGCTGCTGGGTGGCGACTGGATCCCGCTGTCTCTTCCGGAGCGCCTGTGGTCGCTGGCGCCCGAGGCGCGTTTCGTCAGCATGGGGGGAGCCACCGAGTGCTCCATGGACTCGACCCTGTTCGAGGTCGAGCAGGTGGAGCCCGAGTGGAAGAGCATCCCCTACGGACGGCCGATGGCAAACCAGACCGCCTATGTCCTCGACGCCGACGGGAACCTCGTACCGCCCGGCGTCGCTGGTGAGCTCTATCTCGGCGGCATCGGCGTCGCCTGGGGATATCTCGGTCAACCGCGGCTCACCGCGGAGAGATTTCTGCCTCACCCCTACCCTCGGGTGCCGGGAGAGCGTCTGTATCGCACCGGAGACCTCGCCCGCCACGCCCCGGACGGCAACCTCGAGTTGCTCGGTCGCGCCGACCACCAGGTCAAGATCCGCGGCCACCGGGTCGAGTTGGGCGACGTGTTGAGTGCGGTGCAGTCGTATCCCGGCGTCCGCGACGCCGTGGTGACGGCGCGAGGAGCACCGGGCGAGGAGCGCACGTTGGTGGCCTACGTGGTTCCAGACCACGAGGGCGCCCGAGAGCTCGAGCGGCTCCAGGTCGACGAGTGGCGCGAGATCTACGAGCAGACATACGGCGGCGAGCGCGAGGTCGACCCGACCTTCGACATCGTCGGTTGGAACTCGAGCTATACCGGTCTGCCGATTCCGGCGGAGCAGATGCGCGAATGGGTCGAGACCACCGTGGCGCGCATCGCTGCGCGGCGGCCGCGTCGCGTGCTCGAGATCGGCTGCGGCACCGGGCTCTTGCTGTTCCGCATCGCGCCGCGGTGCGAAGCCTACGTGGGGATCGACTTCTCCCTCGCCGCGCTCGAGCGAGTCCGCGAGACGGCCGGCGATCTGGGCCTCGAGCAGGTGGAGCTGATCCACGCCGCCGCGGACGACCTCGAAGCCGTCGGGGACCGATCGTTCGACGCCGTCGTCCTCAACTCGATCACTCAACTCTTCCCCAGTGTCGACTACCTCCTCACCGTGCTCCGCGCGGCCGTCGACCGCGTCGAGCCGGGAGGCTTCCTGTTCGTGGGGGACAATCGCAGCCTGCCTCACCTCTGGTTGCAGCACGCCTCGCTCCAGCTCGAGCAGGCACCGCCCGGAACGCCCGTCGACGACTTCCGCGCGCGGGTCGACTGGTCGCTCGAGCAGGAAGAGCAGCTCTGCCTCGATCCCACCCTGTTCGCTCGTCTGGCCGACGTCACGCCACGCGTCGGCGCACTGGCGATCGAGCTCGAGAGGGGACGGCACGTCAACGAGCTGACCAAGTTCCGCTACGACGTGATGTTCGAGATCGAGCCCGACCGCGAACCGGAGGAGGAGCCGCCTCGACAGCGGCTCGACTGGAAGCAGGACCGATTCGACGAGGCGCAGCTGCTCCGACTGCTGGAGGCGAACGAGGACCGCGAAATCGTCATCGCCGACCTGCCGAACGCACGCCTGTGGCGGGAAGCCCGACTGAGGGAGCTGATCGGCGACGGGGCGGCTCTCACGGTGGAGGAGATGCGCCGGCACCTCCACACGCTCGCCACCGACGGCGCCGATCCGGAGAGACTGTTCGCTCTCGCCGCATCCAGCGACCGAGCCCTCCGCGTCGAGTGGGCTGCTTCGGGCGATCCGACGCGGATCGACGCCTGCTTCGGCGTCCCCGGACGCTCTCGCGTCGCGCCGCGAGCGGCGAGCCCTACGGTCGCCGGCGAGGTCGAATGGAGCCGGCTGGCGAACCGCCCGCTGCGTGCCCGGCTCGACCAGGCCGTGCCGGGAAAGCTGCGAGCCTACCTGGCCGAGCGACTTCCGGAGCACATGGTGCCGACCCACGTGGTCGTTCTCGACGAGCTGCCGCTGACCCCCAACGGCAAGGTCGACCGCTCGGCGCTCCCGGAGCCGGGGCGGCGGCGTCCGGAGATCGCCACACCCTACGTGGCGCCTCGGGACGAGCTCGAGCGGGTGATCGCGGACCTCTGGCAGGAGGTGCTCACCCACCGCGTCGGCGTCAGGGACAGCTTTCTCGAGATGGGCGGGCACTCTCTGCTGGCCGCCCAGATCGAAGCGCGGGTGCACGACCTGTTTCAGATCGAGATACCCTTGAGCGCCTTTCTGGGCGGCACCTCCGTCGCAGCACAAGCGGTCGAGCTGCGGCGGGCGGGAACCGAGGCCGGCGTCGACGTCGACGGGATCGCTCGAGCGATCGTCGAGCTCGGATCCTGGTCGGACGACGAGCTGGCGGCCGCACTCGAGCGAACGGAGTCGACGTGACAGCTTCCGAAACCGCATCCCTCACTGCTCTGCTGCGGCTCGGAGCCGAGCACCTCGACGAATCGGATCCCGTTCTCGCCGGTCACCTCGAACGCGAGATCGCGCGCCAGAAGCGGGTGCTGTCGATGGTCGCCTCGTCGAGCGTCGTCGATCCGACGGTGCTCGCCGCCCAAGCGGCTCCGGCCGTCAACGTCACCGCGGAGGGATATCCCGGGGCGCGGTACCACGCCGGCTGCGAGGTCATCGACGAGATCGAGTCGTTGGCGATCGAGCGGGCGAAGAAGGCGTTCGGAGCCGCCTACGCCAACGTCCAGGTGCACTCCGCGACGACCGCCAATCAGCTCGTCATGTGCAGCCTTCTCGAACCCGGTGACGTGATCCTGGGGATGGACCTCGACGCCGGCGGCCACCTCACCCACGGCGCACCCCCCACGCTGTCGGGTCAGTATTTCGAAGCCTACGGCTACGGTCTCGACCCGGAGGGTGGGCTCGACTACGACGAGGTGGCCCGACTGGCCCGGACGCACCGTCCGAAGCTCCTGATCTGCGGCACCACCGCCTACCCCCGCCAGCTCGATTTCGCCCGCTTCCGCGCCATCGCCGACGACGTCGGGGCTTGGCTGCTGGCCGACGTGACGCATATCGCGGGCCTGATCGCGGCCGGCCTGCACCCGAGCTCGATCGATCACGCCCACGTCACCACGACCTGCACCCACAAACAGCTCTACGGTCCGCGCGGCGGGCTGATCTTGAGCGGCCGGGACCACGGGAGGACTTCGCCGAAGTCGGGCCGCAATCTGGCGCAGCATCTTCAATCGGCCGTCTTCCCGTTCTTCCAGGGCGCTCCGGATCTCGGTTCGATCGCCGGCAAGGCGGTGGCGTTCGGTCGGCTCGAGACGGCCGAGTTCCACGCCCTCGCCGAGCGCATCGTCGCCGACGCCAGGGCCCTCGCCGAGGGACTCGGCGCCGCCGGTTGGAAGCTGATCACGGGAGGGACCGACAACCACCTTCTGGTGGTCGAGGTCGCACCCGCCGGTCTGACCGGATGCATCGCCGAAGGAGCCCTCGAGCGCTGCGGCATCGTCGTCAACAAGAACCGCGTTCCCGGGGACCGCCACCCGCCGAGCGTGGCGAGCGGGATCCGTCTGGGAACGAACACCCTGGCCCGGCGCGGGATGGGAGTCGAGCAGATGGAGCGTTGCGTCGAGCTGATCGATCGAGTCCTCCGAGCCGTGGAGCCGCGAGGTCTTCGTCGGTTCGAGCTCGACGAACGCCTGGTCCGACGAGTGCGCCTCGAGGTCGAGGCGCTCTGCGCCGAGTTTCCGTTAGACTGCTACGGCGTTACCGAGAACCCCTCGGGAAACGGCGCCGCACGGCACGAAGAGAGCGACTCCGCCCGGTCCCGGACCGCTCCACGAACCGACCGAGCCTGATGCACGGGGAATCCGATCTGCCCTCTTCCGACGGAGGGCATGGACGACGGGCGAACATCCGCCGCTTGCTGGCGCGGCGCGGCCTCGCTCCGGCGAGGCAAGCGAGCATCCCCCGACGCCCCTCCCCGTCGGACCCGGCGCCGCTCTCTCCCGGCCAGGAGAGGCTCTGGTTCCTGGAGCGCCTGGCGCCGAAGCCGGGACTCTACGTCGACGTGACTCCCGTCAGAATCCGCGGCCCGCTCGACGAAACGATGCTGGCCGAAGCGCTCCGCGCCCTCGTCGAGCGTCATGAGATTCTGCGCACCCGCTTTCCTCTCGAGGACGGCTCCGCCTTCCAGCGGATCGAGGCCGAACCCCAGACCACCCTCGAGTTTCGAGAGGTTCGAGCGAGCGAGGGGATCGAACCGGTCGAGCAGGCACTCGATCTGGCCAGGCAGGAGCTCCGGCAGCCGATCGACCTCGAGAGCGGACCGGTCTTCCGCGCCCGGCTCTATCGGCTCGCCGAGGAGGATCACGTGTTGCTGCTGGTGCTGCATCACATGGTTCACGACGGCTGGTCGCTGCGCAACCTCCTGCGAGATCTGCTGACCGGGTATTCCCGCGGCCACGGCTCGGACGAGCGACTCGAACCGCTGCCCTGCCAGTACGCCGATTTCGCGGTCTGGCAACGGTCGCGGATCGACGCCATCGTCCGCCAGGAGCTGCCGTACTGGCGCCAGCGCCTGGCAGACCTGTCGCCGACCGAGCTCC
>JAWVZD010000015.1:0-10910 GCA_033722395.1 Thermoanaerobaculia bacterium
CCGGCTCTGATACGACACGCGGCGGACGGTGTTGCGCTGATCGGTCGGTCGTAGTCGGATCATACGGCAAGATCTCTTTTTTGCCGTCGAGACGGGCGGTTCGAAGCCGATCGAGAGCGGGTTCGGAGGTACCATGGAGACGCCCCCATGCGCATCGGTACCGTGAGCCGTTTCACCACCTTCGCCGTGTCAGCGACGCTACTCCTCCTGGCGACGACGGCCGTGGCTCATTCGAGGCGTGCCGAGCGGGCGTCGGACACCCTCCGGGCAGGCGTGCTCCACCACGAGGGCATGGCGCGCGAGTACTACCTGGAGATGGGGGTGGGCACTCCCGAGACGAGACGCCCGTTGCTCCTCGTCCTCCATGGCGGGCGCGGGTCGGCGGAGCGCATCGCCTCCTACGCCGGCTTCGGAGAGATGGCGCGACGCGAGGGATGGGTGATCGCCTATCCGCAGGCGGTCGATCGCAACTGGCACGACGGCCGTGAGGTACCTCGCTACCGTTCGCACCGCGAAAAAATCGACGACATCGGCTTCCTGTCCGCCCTGATCGACCGTCTGATCGAGGACCAGAGAGTCGATCCCGACCGCGTCTACGTCGTCGGCCCCTCGAACGGCGGCATGATGGCGTATCGGCTGGCGCTCGAGGTGCCCTTCAAGCTGGCCGGCGCCGCCGCGGTGATCGCCAACCTGCCCGAGCCGCTCGCGGAGGCTCATGCGGGGCGAGCCGACGAGAGCGTACCGCTTCTCATCATCAACGGCACCGCCGATCCGTTGATGCCGCACGAGGGCGGCGAGATCCGCTTCGGTATCTGGGGCGGGCTGGGCCGGGTGCTTTCGACTTTCGAGACGGCGCGCTTCTTCGCCGAGCGCGGTGGCTGCGATCCGACCCCGCGCCGGTCACCGGCGGCCGACGCCGATCCGGACGACGGCATCGGGGTCGAGCGTCTGAGATTCGGGGGAGCCGAGACCGGCTGCAAGGTCGAGCTCTACGTGCTCGAAGGCGGCGGCCATACCTGGCCGGGTGGCCGCCAGTACGCCCCGGCCGCCCTCGTCGGGCCGGCGACCGAATCGCTCGATGCCACCGCTCTGGTCTGGAGTTTCTTCGGCGTCGGGTCGCTCTGAGCCGGGATACTTGCTCTGATCCGCCGAATCGCGGCTGACCGGACGGCGCAGGAGCTCCTCCTGTCCTATGGTGGTGCATGTGTTCGCCCCGGAGTGAGCTCCTTTTTGGGTATTGTAGAGCGCCGTGGAGACGGATCGATATCGAGGTGAGTCGGCCCGCGGGCGCTGGGGGCTTCTCGGGGCGATCGCGCTGCTGGTACTCCTGCCCGCCTGCTCCCTCGAGTCCCTCGCCGTCGATTCGATGGCCTCGGCGCTGGCCGGGGCCGGTGGCGTCTACGCTTCGGACGAGGATCCGGAATTGGTGCGCGACGCCCTGCCGTTCGCTCTGAAGACGTACGAGACACTCTTGGTCGAGGCGCCCGAGAACGTGGATCTCCTGACCGCGGCCTGCCGCGGGTTCACGCAGTACGCGGCCGGGTACGTCGAGCCGGATGCCGAGCGGGCCGAGGTCGAGGACTGGGAGCAGGCCGAGGCGCTTCGGGCGCGGGCGCTGAAGCTCTATCTGCGGGCGCGGGACTACTGTCTGCGCGGACTCGAGGTCGACGTAGCGGGGATCTCGGAGAGGCTCGCACTGGCGCCTCGCGAGGCGGCGGCGGGGCTGCGGCCGGCCCAGATCGAGCGGGTCTACTGGACCGGTGCCGCCTGGGGTGCGGCGATCTCGATCGGACTCGACCGGCCCGAGCTGGTGGTCGACCTGCCGGCGGTCGAGGCGTTGATGGAGCGGGCCCTCGAGCTCGAGCCCGCCTGGGACGACGGTTCGATCCACGAAGCGATGATCCGCCTCGAGGCCCTGCCCGAGGCGATGGGTGGCTCACCGGAGCGGGCTCGATACCATTTCGAGCGCGCCGTCGAGCTCTCCTCCGGCGAGCGGGCGAGCCCGTACGTCGCCTACGCCACCACCGTGTCGGTGGGTGCCGGTCGACGCCAGGAGTTCGTCGAGCTGCTGCGGACGGCCCTGGCCATCGATCCGGACGTGCGGCCGGAGAGCCGGCTGGCCAATCTGCTGGCCCAGCGGCAGGCACGATTCCTGCTCGAACACGTCGACGACTACTTTCTGCCCGACGAAGGGAGCCCTTGAGATGAGACGCCGACACCGATCCTTTCTCGCCCTCCTTTGCCTCGTCACGGCCGTCTCGTCGATCGGCCCGGCGACGTCCCAGGCGGCCTCGCCGGTACGCGTCAAGATGGCCACCATGGCGCCCGATGGCTCGGCGTGGCACAAGGCACTCGAGCAGATGGGCTCGGAGTGGCGGCGGGCCACCGACGGGGTCGTCGAGCTGAGGATCTACCCCGGTGGCACGGCGGGCGACGAGGCCGCCGTGGTGCGCAAGATGCGCATCGGCCAGCTCGACGCGGCCGGCATCACGATCGTCGGCCTGGCCGAGGTCGACGCGGCGTTCGACGCCTTTGGCATCCCGATGCTGTTCCGCTCCTACGAGGAGCTCCGGGCCGTGCTCGACGAGGTCGAGCCCTACTTCGAGCAGAAGCTGTCGGAGAAGGGCTTCGTGCTGCTGAACTGGGCGAACGGCGGGTGGGCTCATCTCTTTTCGGACGAGCCGATCCGCACCATCGACGAGCTCAAGCGCGCCAAGCTCTACGTCTCTGCCGGCGACGACGATCTGGTCGAGTGGTGGAAGGACAACGGCTTCAAGCCGCGCGCTCTGGCGCCGACCGACATCCTGACCGGTCTCGAGACCGGCATGATCGACGCCATGGTCACCACACCCCTGGTCGCCATGTCGATGCAGTGGTTCAAGCGCGTTCCCCACATGCATCACCTGCCGCTCGGCCCGCTGGTCGGGGCCAACGTGATGACGAAGCGGACGTGGGAATCGATCGAGCCGGCGGCGCGGCAGAGGCTGCTGGCGGCAGCCGAGGAGAGCGAGAAGGAGATCTTCGACAAGATCGCCGCTGACGACCAGGAGGCCGTCGAGCTGATGAAGCAGCGTGGTTTGAAGGTGGTCGAGAGCGCCGACGAGGGCGAGTGGCGCCGCCAGCTCGAGCGCTACGCCGCCGAGATGCGGGGCGAGCTCGTGCCGGCCGAGGCCTACGACCGTGTGACGCGGGCGCGCGATCAGGTGCGCCGCGCCTCGGATGGCAGTGACTCCTGATTCACCGGCCGGCCGCTGCCGGGGTGGATCGTGAAGGCCGGCCGGTTGATCGCGACGGCGCGGCGGGGTGAGGATCTCCTCGCCGCGACCGCGCTCGTGGCGATGGGGATCCTGCCGATCGCCGAGGGGCTGTTGCGCTCCCTGCTGGGGATCGGCATCCCCGGCGCCGGTCCGTTCGTCCAGCACCTGACGCTCTGGGTCGCCTTCCTGGGGGCGGCCGTGGCCGCACGCGAGGATCGCCTTCTGGCGCTGGCCACCGCGCAGCTCCTGCCGGAGTCGTGGAAGCCGGCGACCGGCTTCTTCGCCGGTACGGTCTCGGCGGCATTCCCCGCGTTGCTGGCCCGGGCCGGCCTCGAGATGGTCCTGATCGAGCGGCAGGCCGGAGCCGAGATCGCCGTCGGCGTGCCGGTCTGGGTCGGGCAGGCGGTGATGCCGCTGGCGTTGATCGGCATCGCGCTCCGGCTGGCGTGGAAGGCGTCGAGCTGGTGGAGCGGGCGCGCGCTGGCACTCGGCACATCCCTGGTCGGCTTCTGGCTCGGGGCGCACGCCGAGGTGCTCGACGGCGCGGCGGCCTGGCCCTGGATCGCACTGCTCGTCGTCGCCACCGCCGTCGGCGGGCCGATCTTCGTGGCCCTGGGCGGCGCGGCGGCGCTCCTGTTCATGGTCGACGGCATCCCGGCGGCGGCGGTGCCGGTGGCGACCTACGAGCTGTCGACCTCGCCGATCATGCCGGCGATCCCACTGTTCACGCTGACCGGCTTCCTGCTCGCCGAAGGGGGCGCCTCGCAGCGCCTGCTGCAAGTGTTCCGCACGCTCTTCGGATGGATGCACGGTGGCACGGCGGTGGTCTGCGCCGTCGTCTGTGCCTTCTTCACCACCTTCACCGGCGGCTCCGGGGTGACGATCCTGGCGCTCGGCATGCTGCTGTTCGAGGCGCTGAAACGCGACGGCTACGCCGATCGGTTTTCCCTCGGCCTGCTCACCGGCTCGGGATCGCTCGGCCTGCTCTTCCCGCCGGCGCTGCCGCTGATCCTCTACGGCATCGTCGCCCAACAGCCGATCGAGCACCTGTTCATCGGCGGCCTGGTCCCCGGGATGCTGCTGGTCGCGCTGATCGCGGCTTGGGGAATGCGCGCGGGGTGGCGCGGCGAGACGAGCCGCCAGCGCTTCGAGCCGACCGCCGCCGGCGCGGCGATCTGGAAAGCGAAATGGGAGCTGGCACTACCGGTCGTGGTGGTGGCGGCCCTCGTCACCGGCTACTCGACACCGGTCGAGGCGGCGGCGCTGTCGGTCGTCTGGGCGCTCGTCGCGCAGGTGGCCATCTACCGCGACATCGGCCCGGGACGGGAGCTTCTCCAGGTAGTCAAGCGCTGCGCGGTCCTGATCGGGGGAGTGCTGATCATCCTCGGCATGGCGAAGGGCCTGACCAGCTGGATGGTCGACGCGCAGATCCCGATGCGCGCTCTGGAGGCGGTGCAGTCGGTCATCCAGTCGAAGCTCGTCTTCCTGCTCTGTCTGAACCTCTTCCTGCTCGTCGTCGGTTGCCTGATGGACATCTTCTCGGCCATCGTGGTTGTCGTACCGCTGATCGTACCGCTGGGTGCGGCCTACGGCATCGATCCGATCCACCTCGGCATTCTCTTCATCGCCAACCTCGAGCTGGGCTATCTCACGCCGCCGGTCGGATTGAATCTCTTCCTGGCCGCCTACCGCTTCGATCGTCCGCTGCTCGAGATCTGGCGCGCCTCGGTGCCGGTGTTGGTCATCCTCGCGCTCGGCGTTCTGCTGATCACCTACGTCCCCTGGTTGACGCTGGGACTGCTCGACCTGGTCGGTCGCTAGCCGACGACCGCCACGACAGGACTCACCGCAGGCCGGGGATCTTCGCGCGCAGATAGAAGAGGGCCGCCAGCAGACGGGCTCCGGTGGCAGATCCGACCCGGGCGAGGATGCCGTCGTAGCCGCCGGCGAGAGAGGTCGACGAGACGATGCTCCGGCTCTGCGTGAAGCGGCGAATGCCGATCGCGCCGTGGCGCCGCCCGACGCCGCTCTGCTTGATGCCGCCCATCGGCACCGCGAAACTGTGGTAGATGAGCAGCGCCGAGTTGATCGACGCCGAGCCGGTGTCGAGCCGCCGCGCGATGGCCAGCGAGCGCCGCCCGTCCGGCCCCCAGATCGAGGCGTTGAGGCCGTACGGCGTGTCGTTGGCGCGGGTGACGGCCTCGTCGGCGTCATCGACCGGATAGAGCGCCACCACCGGTCCGAAGGTCTCCTCGTCGTGGAGCTCCGCCGAGCGTGGCACCTCGGCCAAGAGGGTCGGCTCGACGAAGGCCGGACCGAGATCGGGACGGCGGCGACCACCGGTCAGGATCTCGCCTCCGAGGTCGCGAGCCTCCTCGACCTGCCGCATCACCTTGTCGGCGTGGGCCGCGCTGATCAGGCTCCCGACGTCGACGTCCCACTGGCGCGAATAGCCGAGCGCGAGGCGCCGCGTCCTGGCGATCGCCTTGTCGACGAACTCGTCGTAGATCGTCCGCTCGACGTAGGCTCGTTCGACGGCGATACAGGTCTGGCCGCTGTTGAAGAAGGCGCCGGCGACGAACCCTTCGACGGCGCGGTCGATCGGCGCCCCGTCGAGAACGACGAGCGGGTTCTTGCCACCCAGCTCGAGCGAGTAGGGAATCAGACGCTCGCCGGCGGCGACGGCGATCTTCCGGCCGGTCGCGGCACTGCCGGTAAAGGCGACGTAGTCGACCCGCTTCACCAGCTCCGCCCCGACCTCGCCGCCGCCGTGGACGAGCTGCGCCAAGCCGTCTGGCAGGCCGGCCTCGGCTAGCAGCTCGACGGCGGCGACGGCCGACAGGGGGGTGAGCTCGGACGGCTTGACGACGGCCGCATTGCCGGCCAGCAGTGCCGGGATGGCATCGCCGATGCCGAGGATCAGCGGGTAGTTCCACGGTGTGACGAACCCGACGACGCCGTGCGGCGCGAAGGTCTCGCGTGCCCCGGTCAGGCCCGGTACCGCTCCCGGCCGGCGCCGCTCGGCCAGGAAGCGGCGGCCGTGAGCGAGGTAGTACTGGCAGGTGCGCGCCACGGTGAGGACCTCCGCCAGCGCGTCTCGGCGCGTCTTGCCGGTCTCGTCCTGCAGGGTGTCGAGGATCTCCTCCTGGCGCTGCTTCAGGCGCTCGGCGAAGCGCCGCACGATGCGGGCGCGGTCACGGAAGCCGGCCTCCGCCCAGGTCGGCTGGGCGGCGCGGGCGCGCTCGACGGCGCGCGCGATCTCTTCGCCGCCGGCACGCGCCACCGAGCCGACGACCTCGCCGGTGACCGGGCTGCGGATCTCGAGGCGCGTCGCCTCCGCCGCCGCGAGGCTCATCGCTCGTCGCTCCGTAGTCGCACCAGGGTGGCGCCCCAGCCGCCGGCTTCGGCCGGTGCGTCGCCGAACGACACCACTCGCGGATGGCGCTCGAGCAGCGCTCGGATGCTGCGGCGCTGCACACCGATGCCGCGGCCGTGGATGATGCGCAGCTCGTCGAGGCCGTGACGGTGCGCCTCGTCGAGATACTCCGTGACGACGTCGCGTACCTCGGACGGAGGAAAGCTGTGCAGGTCGAGGACGTCGGTGATCGGCAGGACCACCAGATCGTCCTCGGCGGCCGCTCCCTCGCGGACAGCGCCGGGCTCGTCGTCGGAGGACATGCCGGCAGTCTATCGAAGCCCCTCGCCGCGCAGGTAGCCACGGCCTCAGTCGAAGAGCTTGAGCACCGCGAGCAAGACCGTGAAGCTGTCGTCCGGCCCGGCGACCGCCTTGCCGACGTCCAGATTGATGACCGTGCTCCACGGACCGACGAAGGTGCCAGCGACGCCGACGCCGCCCAGCAGCTCCCGATCGAGCCCGGTGGCGTCGTCCGTCGCCCAGGCGACGTCGCCCAAAATCTGCAGCTGGAAGAGCTCGCCGAAGTTGAAGCCGTAGGAGAGATGGGTGGCCCATGCCTCCTCGGCGCGGATGAGCTCCGAGCGATAGCCGCGCACGCGGATGTCGCTGAACGGTCCGAACTGGTACTTGCTGAACCGGTCGAGGTCGTCGCCGCCGACGTACTCGACCTCGGCGCCGAACTTGAGGAAGTGGGGCAGATGCCAGATCTTGGCGAGCCCGGCTCCCCAGGTGGTGTACTCCTCCTTGTCGGGATCGAAGTCGGGGTTGGCGGGCAGGCCCCAGGCCTCCCACTCGCCCCGCCGGGTGAAGCCGGCGTTGGCGCGCAGGCGATATCCGGAGCGGTTGTAGCGCCCTCGGAGGAGAACGCGGTGGTCGAGATGGTCGGAGGGAGTGACGAACTCGGCGGCGGTGTCGTCGGCGCTGGCGAAGTTGTTCCAGCCGAGGCTGTACTCGAGCTGCAGCTTGGCGAAGTTCCCGAGCGGTCGGCCGATCGTCAGATCGATATTGGGACGCAGGCGCTCGACGTCCTCCGACGGTACCTCGCGGCCGTCGCGGTAGAGCGTGTCGGTGCCGGCGAAGGCCAGCGCGAAGGCGTCGACACCGGCCTCCCAGCGGCTACCGAAGAGGCTCGGCGTCGACAGGTTGGCGACCAGCAGGACGCCGCCGAAGAAGACGTTGGCTTGGGCGCCGGTGCCGCGGTAATCGAACGACAGCCAGTTGACGCCAGCCAGCGGCAGGGGAAAATCCTGCGACTCGTCGTAGAAGACTCCGCCGACGACGAACAGGCGGTTGGGGTCGAGCTCCTCCTGCACCACCCGCTCGCCTGTCTGCTCGTCGGGTACCAGGTAGCGTAGGCCCTCCTCGGTGTCGCGCAGCATCGTCGCTTCGGATGCGTGTGCCGCCGCGAGGCGCTCGTCGAAACGGTCCGGATTGATGCGGATGTCGGTCAGGGTGACCTCGCGCTCGACCACTACGGCGGCATTGAAGAGCGAAAAGATCTGCTGGCCGACGGTGTGGAGCGGGAGGACGAAGCTCTCCTCGCTCCAGGGCGCCCCGCTGCCGTCGGAGGCGACCGGCTCGAAGTGGATCGTCTCGTCGTTCGACACCACGTCGCCGGTCAGCCCGAGCTGCAGCGTGCGCGACTTCACCCGCGCGTAGATCTCGCGGTCGATCCACACCGTCCCCTGGTAGAGGGAACGCTCCGGGGTCGGTTCGACGGCAGGTTCGAAATCGACCACCCAGCAGTCGCGACCGTCGACCGTCTCGGTGCCGCGTAGGCGGTAGACGTACTCCCGGGTGAAGGTGATCTCGGCCGGCATCGAGCTCGCCTTCTCGGGCTGCACCAGCGGGATCTCGGGGACGCGGTTGCGCCGCCAGCGCACGCCGTTGACGAACAGCCGCTGCCAAGCCCAGTCGAAGCCCTCGCCCTGACGGAAGAAGAAGTCGCCCTGGAAGGTGATGTCGACCGGCTGGGTGCCACCCGAGCCCTGCAGTCGCAACGACAGGGTGTTGGTCGCCGTGTAGGTGTCGAGGCGGCGCGCCTGCGCGTCCTCGAAGGCCTGCAGCCGGCGCAGGATCTCCGAGACCGGCATGTAGCGCTCCGATTCCACCGTGACCCGCTCTTCCACCCCGGTGATGCCTTCGATCTCCGCCGCGGTCAGGCGGGCGAGCTCGATCAGGGTCACGCGGTCGGGATCGGCGATGGTCAGATCGAGACCATCGGCACGCCGGCGCAGGCCGAGCAGCGGGATCTCCTCGCCGCTCGGAAGGACCCGCCTGGCGTCGCGCAGATGCGGCTCGGTGAAGGTCAGCGTCACCTCGTCGACGCCCTCGTCGACCTCGGCGAGGATCTGCAGCGAGAGATCCTCGCCGCGCACGAACGACCAGGCGGCGCGGACTCCGGTCGGCACCGAGTACGGATCGAGCGAGACGTCGCCGGAGAAGCGGCGCGCCATGAGCTCGAGCGGGGCGAGATCGGCGTCGCTACCGGCGGCGAAGAAGGTCACGTCGATGCCGCGCGCGCTCGCCTCGGCGGCCCGCGCTAGCGCCAGCTCCGCAGGGTTCGGCAGCGCGAGGTGGTCGAGCACGACCGGACGGCCGGGATCGAGCTGTCCCAGCACTTCGATCGCCTCGGCGAGAGCCGGATCGTCGAGCGGCGAGGAACCCTGCGGCGCCGTGAAGGCGACGCCGTCGACGTACGCCGCGACGTCCTCGGAGTAGAGCGCCTGCAGGATGCGGGAGCCTGGCGGCAACGGGCCGGCGATCACCCGCGCCGACTGCCGGGCGCCGGTGGCGGCGACCGCGGCCCTCTTGAGCAGAAAGGCGTAGTCGGCGATCAGCTCGGCGGTCATGCTGCGCCCGGTCGGGCGCCACTCGATCTGGACGTGGACCGTCGGCCCGGCGGCGTCGACGATCCGCGCCAGGCGAGCGAGCTCGGCCTCGAGTCGGGGGAGGTTCTCGAGCAGGGGAGCGGAGGTCTCGAAGCGGACGATCGGCCACGGTGTCGCACCGCTCGCCGCGACCTCGCGAATGGCGTCGATCCCGGTATCGTCGTTCGCCGGCACCTCCCAGGCGACGTAGAGTCGGTCGGCGGCCTCGAGGCGGGGCTGGCGGGCGAGCCGCTCGGCCAGGAGTCGCGGATCGTCGACCCGGATGCCGACGCACGGCTGACACGGTGGCTGCTGCGCCGAGGCGATCTCCGCCCCCGCAACCAGCGCGAGGGTCACCAGGGCGGGGACTCGCACGATCGAGCGGGCGTGTCGTCGGGTCGATCCCTTTCTCATCCTCGGCAGGCTCCGGGTCGGTACGAAGAGTCGATTCTAGTGGTGGTGCTCTACCGTGGCGAGCGGAGCTCCCCGCGCTCGCCGTCGGGCAGCTCCGAGCGGTTGCCGAAGAGGTAGACCGCGGCGATCAGCACGGCGGCGCCGACGACCAGGGCGATCCACGGGCTCAGTCCGTACGCTGCGGGGATCTGACAGAGCAGCATGGCCACCGCTCCGGCCGACAGGGCGTACGGCAGCTGTGTGCGGACGTGGGCGATGTGATCGCTGCCGGTCGCCATGCTCGACAGGATGGTGGTGTCGGAGATCGGCGAGCAGTGATCGCCCCAGACGCTGCCGGCCAGCACCGAAGCCACCGTGGCGACCAGGATGAGGTAGAAGTCGGCGCCGTCCATGGCGAACCCGGCATCGAGTGACAGGCCGGTGGCGAGCGGGATCGACAGCGGCGTCAGGATCGCCATGACGCCCCACGAGGTGCCGGTCGCGAAGGCGATCGCCGCCGACAGCAGAAAGACCACCACCGGCAGGAAGCGCGGCGACAAGACGCCGGTGGCGAGCTCCACCAGGAAAGCGGCGGTGTCGAGGCCCGAGCAGACGTCGCCCAGCGCCCAGGCGAGGAGAAGGACCGAGAAGGCCATGATCATCGACTTGAAGCCCTCGACGAGGGCGTCGGCTCCTTCCCGCACCGACACGATCCGTTGGCCGACTCCGAGGACGAGAGCCACCAGCACGCCGGAGAGGCTGGCCCAGACGAGGGCGGCATACGGATCGGATTGCGCGAAGACCTCGCGCAGGTAGACCAGCACGCTGTCGAACTCGGACCGGTCGACGCTCGCCCGGCCGGAGACGAACAGACCGATGACGGTGACCGCGATGACGCTCAGAATCGGCAGGAAGGCGTTGACGGCGCGCTTCGGCACGTCTTCGCCCGGCGTCAAGGCCTCGTTCGAGTAGCTC
>JAWVZD010000016.1:0-10787 GCA_033722395.1 Thermoanaerobaculia bacterium
CCGCCCGCAGATGCCGACGCCGCCGATCAGGCCCGCCTCGTCACGCGCCCCGACCTGCACCATCCGCACCTTGGTCTTGAAGCGACGCGCCACGTCGCGCACCAGGCGCCTGAAGTCGACCCGGCCGTCGGCGGTGAAGTAGACCTTGGCGCGCTCTCCGTCCAGGCTGAAGTCGACCTTCGAGATCTTCATTCCCAGCTCGAGCTCGCGGGAGCGCTCGCGGCAGAACAGCTTCGCCGCCATCTCCTTTTCGACCTTGCGCTCGTGCGCCTCGACGTCGGTTTCGGTGACCGGCCGCAGAATCGTCTTGGCGGCCGACTTCTGACACGGCTTGAAGACCGGCATCGGCGACTGCATCACCGTCCCGACGGCCGGACCGGAGTCGAGATCGACCACCACCCGGTCGCCTTTGCCGTAGATCGACTTGCCGGTGCCGCACAGAGTCAGGTTGGTCTCCTCCTCGAAGCGCACGCCGACGAAGCTGTCCTCGACAGCCGTCGACATCCCCTTGAACGAACAGCCGCTACATCCCGACATGAACCTGATCCCGATGCACGATCAATACCAGAGCGGGCCCATTTCGAGCCCCGCGAGCCGAATCGATCATCTACCTGGAGGAACGCTCTGGCGAGCCGATTTATGCCATTATGGCAATCGCCCCGGGGGGTGTCAACGAAACCGAGACGGCCCACTCGTGGCGACTCTCCGCGGCGTCAGTCCTCTCCGGGAAGAGCCTCGAGCACGCGCCGCCCGATGTCGCGCCGCATGTAGCGGTGCGGCCAGCGCACCAGGGCGGCGGCGTCGTAGGCACGCTGCAGGGCCGCCCGCAGATCGACGCCGGTCGCGGCGATGCCCAGGACGCGCCCTCCAGCGGTCACCACGCGCCCGTCCTCCATCGCCGTGCCGGCGTGGAAGGCCTCGACCCCCTCCAGCTCGTCGATCGCCTCGAGCCCCTCGATCGGCTCGCCGGTCACCGGCTTGCCGGGATACCCCTCGGCCGCGAGAACGATGCAGGCGGCCGCCTCCTTGCGGAAGTGGAGTCGGTCGACTCCGAAGTCACCCCTCGCACCGGCCGCGAGCAACGGCACGAGGTCGTCCTCGAGACGCATCAGGAGGGGCTGAGCCTCCGGATCTCCGAGCCGCACGTTGAACTCGAGCACCTTCATGCCGTCGGCCGTCTCCACCAGCCCGGCGTAGAGGAATCCCTTGAACGGACGGTTGTCGTCCGCCATCGCCGCCGCCACCGGGTGCATGATCCTCTCCATCACCGCGGCCCCGGTCTTGACGATCTCTTCGCGGCCGTGGAACGACGCCACACCGGCCGGGCTGTGCGCCCCCATGCCTCCCGTGTTGGGGCCCTCGTCGTTCTCGCCGATCCGTTTGTAGTCCTTGCTCGAGGCGAGCGGCAGGATGCGGGCGCCGTCGCACAAGGCGATGAACGACACCTCCTCGCCCTCGAGAAACTCCTCGACGACGATCCGATCGCCCGCCTGGCCGAAGCGGCGCTGTCCGAAGAACACCCCCAGCGCGTCCTCCAGCTCCTGGCGATCGTGAACGATCAACACGCCCTTGCCGGCCGCCAGACCCTCCGCCTTGAGGACCACGGGCAGGCCGATGCGCTTGGCGGCTCGGAGAACCGAGCGCTCGTCGTGGGCGATCTCGAAGTCGGCGGTGGGTATACCGTGACGCTGCATCAGCTCCTTGGCGAAGACCTTGCTCCCTTCGAGCTCGGCGGCGCGGCGCGTCGGTCCGAACACCGCCAGATCGGCCTCGCGGAACTCGTCGACCAGACCGAGCACCAGGGGCAGCTCGGGGCCGACCACGGTGAGGTCGATCGCCTCCTCCTGGGCGAACTCCACCAACTGCTGGATCTCGTCCGGACGGATGTCGACCGAGCGGGCGAGTCGTGCCGTACCGGGGTTGCCGGGCGCACAGTAGAGCGCCTCGAGCTCGGGACTCTGCGCCAGCTTCCAGCACAGCGCGTGCTCCCGACCGCCGTTGCCGATGACCAGTACTTTCATGGACTCACTCCCTCGGGTCGCGTCGCGGCGGCAGCGGACAGGGCGGTGACCGCCATGACCTCCAGCACGTCCCGCGCCGAGCAGCCGCGCGACAGATCGTTGACCGGCTTCGCCAGGCCCTGCAGCAGGGGTCCGAGGGCCCTCGCCCCGGCTAGACGCTCGGTCAGCTTGTAGGCGATGTTGCCGGCATTGAGGTCGGGGAAGACCAGCACGTTGGCCCGTCCCCCGAGCGGGCTCTCGCGCGCCTTGCGCCGCGCCACCTCGGGCTCGAGGGCGGCGTCGGCCTGGAGCTCGCCGTCGAACGCGAAGTCGACGTCGCGCCGCCGCAGGATCTCCACCGCGCGGCGGATCTTGTCGAGTGACGGATGCTCCGCGCTCCCCTTGGTGGAGAAGGCGAGCAGAGCGACCCGCGGCTCCTCCTGCTGCAGCCGCCGGCAGCTCTCGGCTGCGGCGACGGCGATGTCGGCTAGTGTCTCGGCATCCGGGTCGGGCACCACGCCGCAGTCGCTGTAGATCAGTCCTCGGCCGTCCGGCAGCAGCATCCAGAAGCAGGACGAAACGACGCGCTGGCCCGGCCGCGGCCCGATGACCGCGAGACAGGCTCGCAGCGTCGCCGCGGTCGTCTCGACCGCGCCCATCACCGCACCGTCGGCGCGTCCGGTCGCCACCAGAGCAGCGGTGAAGTAGAGGCGGTCGAGCGCCAGACTCTCGGCTTCGCCGGCATCCCGCCCCCGGAGATCGAGGCGACGGCGGAGGTGGCCGACGATCGCATCCCGCGCTTCGAAGTCGGCCGGAGCGAGCGACGGCAGAGAACCGCTGCCGGGAGGAGGCCCGACCAGAAGAGGGCGGCAGAAGCCGGCCTGCAGCGCGTCGCGCGCCGCTTCGACGACACGGGGATCATCGCCTTCGGCGAGCGCCACGGTCGGCGGAGGGTCCGGAGCGAGCGCGCAAGCTCGCTGGAAAGGATCGATCATCGGCGGCAGACGAGGCCGCCAATTGTAGCAGCGAGACGGCCGAACGACTCTCGGCAGGCTCTGCCCGTAGGTTCCCCGAACGGTTCGTCGGGCGACCGGCTCGGGCTCAGCCGCCGGACCCGGCCGGAGCCAACCGTCGCCCGGCGGGACGCCGCTCGCCGGGCCGCACGTACTCCACGCTAGCCGGGTCGACACCGGCCAGCTCGACGATCCGCTCCTCGACCTCGTCGATCATGTAGTCGGGCGTCGAGGCGCCGGCGGTGATGCCGACCGCCTCCACCCCTTCGAGCCAGTCGGCCTCGATCTCGCTCGCACCGTGCACCAGGTAAGACGGCTTGAGCTCGCGGCAGATCTCCCACAGATGCCGCGTATTGGCGCTCCAGCGGCCGCCGATCACCAGCACCAGGTCGATCTCGGGGTCGCCCGCCAGCTCGCGCGCCGCGTCCTGGTTCTCCTTGGTCGCGTAGCAGATGGTGTCGGCGCGCTCCGCCCCACCCGAGCGCGCCTCGATGTAGCGCGCCACGTCCTCGTACTCCTCGGCGTTGAGCGTCGTCTGGTAGAGGATCTTGACGCTGTCGTAGGCCTCCCAGTCGATTTTCGAGGCCTCTTCGACCGTCGTCAGGACGTGGTAGGTCGAGGGGTCCCGATCGTGCGTGTAGCCGATCACCTCGCGGTGGTCGGACTCACCGATGAAGACCAGATGCGCCCCCTCCTGGCGCGCCTTGTCGGCCTCCTCGTGGATGTCGTAGACGAACGGGCAGGTCGTATCGAGGATCTGGAGCCCCCGCTCTTCGGCACGCCGGTGGAACGACGGCGGCACGCCGTGGGCGGAGAAGACGATGGTGCCTTCGGAGGCGGCGTCGAGCGAGTCGACCGTCGGCACCCCGAGCTCCTCCATCTCCTCGACGACGCGCTCGTTGTGGACCACCTGACCGAGGATCTTGCCGTCTCTGCCGCCCTCGGCGGCGAACTTCTTGACCTTCTTGTCGGCGATCCTGACGCCGGCGCAAAAGCCGTATTTCTCTGCTCTGACGATCTTCATGGTCGTGGGCCGCCAGCGCGGCCGGCTACCGGACGAGCGGCAGATGCGGCCCGCGCCGGGGCGAACCTCGAATGTTAGCACCCGGAGACGGGGGCGTGGTCCTCAGCTCTTCAGCACCATCGGCCCGGTCGGCTGCGGCACTCCGCCCTGCGGCTCGACGGTCACCGCCCAAGCATCGATCGTCTCGGGCGGCACGATCTCCTCGACCACGATCATCGCTTGGCCTTCCGAATCGACCTCGAAGGTGCCGGCCGAGACCGGCTCGCCCGCTGCGATGTACCACAGCTGGTAGGTCTTTCCCTGCTCGGTCGGCCGCAGTCCGTAGGCGTAGAAGACCGCCTGCCGGCCGACCGGATCGACCAGCGCCTGCCCGAAGGCCCCGCCGGCCGGCTGCTCCAGGCTCGCCAACGCCACCAAGCGCTTGCCCGGCGAGGCGACGATTCCGCTGACCCTGCGCAACCGGGCGAGCTCGTTGCGGGCCGAGCCGAGATCCGATTCGAGCGCCGCCAAGCGCTCGACGGTGACCTGCCTCTCGATGGCCAGCGACTCGACTCGCCCCCTGAGGTCGAGATGGAGCCAGGCGAGGGCTCCCAGCACCCCCACCGCGATGACCGCTGCGAGCCTCCAGAAGGTCGCCGCACCGTCGGCACCGGTTGCACGGCCCTCGACCCGACCGACGACCGCCCGCCGGACCGCGTCGGACGGCTCGACGGCCGGCACGCTCGACGCCAGTGCCTCGACGTCACGGCGCCACAGCGCGAGCTGCCGCTCGCACTCCTCGCAGCCGGCGGCCAGATGCTCCTCGAGCTGCCGCAGCTCGTCCCCGTCCAGGGCGCCGATCGAGTACGCCGGGAGAAGGTCGAGGTATTGCGCTCGGTGCATCGTCATACTCGGCTAGGCTCGGCCAGCGACTGACGGAGCTTCTTCATTCCCAACAAGATACGTGATTTCACCGTTCCGAGCGGCTGCTCGAGGCTCTCGGCGATCTCGCGGTGCGTCAGGCCGCGGAAGAACGCCAGCTCGATGCAGTGCCGCTGCTCGTCCGGCAGGGTCTCCAGGGCACGGCTGACTACCGCCCGGCGCTCGTCGTCCTCCAGTCGCCGAGGCCCCTCGGGCTGTGCCACTCTCGCTCCCGACGCCTCGGTGGCGACGCGGTTCTCGCGCCCCTGGCGCGAGCGGCTCGATCGCACCCGGTCGAGCGCTCGCGAGCGCGCCAGCATCAACAACCAGCCGCGCGGGCTGGCGCCACTCGGGCGGTAGCGGTCGGCCTGCTCCCAGACCTGGAGAAAGGTCTCCTGCAGCACCTCCTCGGCCTGCGCGCGGTCGCGCAGCAGCTGTATCAGGAAGCCCAGCACGGTCGAGGCGTACCGATCGAAGAGCTCGCGAAAGGCCGCCTCGTCGCCGGCCGCAACACCGCCTACCAGCATGAGATCGTCGGGCTCTCGCTCGTTCAACGGCATCTTCTGCCTCTGGATCGCGTGCTGCCGAGAGGCACTCCCAATCGCTCCGTTCGGTGCAGTTCGCCCGCAGGCTAGCGAGGTGGGACCTCGAAAGTCAACGCGGCCCACCAGCTCCTCCAGTCGGCCTCTCCGGAGCGATCGGGCTCGAGGTGGATCGCCTTGACGAGCCACACTCCCGGTCGCGACAGCACCAAACGGACGAGCCCGTCGTCATCCGTTCGAGCCGACAGCTCGTGCTCCGGGTCGTCGCGGTGGATCGCCGAGACGCGGATGCCTACCACTGGCATTCCCTCCTTGCGCACCACGAGTTCCAGCGGTTCATCGGCGGTCGGAACGACCGAATCGCCCCGCGGCCAGACCACCAGCGGGCAGTCGGGAGCCGGTGGCGGATCGGCTCGACCCTCGCCGATCCGGAGCAGAGCGCTGACGCAACGCGAATAGACCTCTCGCACCGTCGCGGGGATCGGGTCGATCGCGATCTCCTCCAGTCCCTCGCTCGTCAGGTGGTCGAGGAATCGCTGCCGCGACAGCCGCACCGCGGCCGGGCGACTGCGATAGTGGACGGCGATCGGCCCCCGGAGCTCGGCCGGGAGGCGCAAGACACCGGCCGGGGCGACGCCCGCCGCTCCTCGCACCGGCAAGCTCCAGCCGATGCCAACGGCTCGGAAATCGGCGATGCGCTGTGGCCGGCGGGGCAGCCTCTCGCCCCGGAACCGCTCACCGACCAGTACGTCGATCGCCACTGTCTCGCTACCGTCGGCCCGGTAGTTCGAAGGCTCGAGCCAGACGTCGTGCGCCCCGAGAGGCAGCGCATGGGCGGCGAGCAGGACGCCGCAAAGCATCCCGCTCGTCGCCCGCACGCGCAACTTCTCGAGGATCGTCCCCCGACGCATCCTCAGGGCTTCTCACCGATGCCGTTGAGCGCATTCGGTGAACCGGGGATCGGCGTCGTCAGGTACGGAAACACGTCGTCGAACTGGCTGTCGTCGACCGTCACGCCGTCGGTGTAGGGAAGCGTGCCCGACGGCGCGTCGGAGGGCTCGCAGAGGCCGAGACCGGCGTGGCAGAGCAACCCCATCGCCACTCTGAGCTCGATGTCGACCACGTCGTCGCCCGGCCTGCGGCCGTTCGGGAATCCAGCCAGATCGCCTGCCACGACTCCCAGGTTGTTCTGCGAGCCGGCTGGCGTCGGTGGAATCGAGGTGTTCAGACGCAGCATCTCGCCGAAACCGAACAGATTGACCCCGTCGATCCCGGTGACGAACGTTGCCAGAAGGTCGTTGCGCGGAAAGTTGTTCGGCGCCTCGACGACCGGGAACAGAATCTCGATCAGCTCGGGCAGGGTCGGATTGGTGACATAGGTGGCGAACTGCAGGTCGTCTTTCGGTGCGCTGGTGTTGAAACGGTCCTTGTCGGGCAGGCCGATCACCACTTCGTTGACCAGCGGCATGCCGAGCCGGGAGACCTGACGGAACGGTCCGAGCTCGCGGGCGGCATGCATCACCGGGGCACCGAGAGGCGTCCGCTCGACGCTCGTCGAGGCCAGGCTCCCGAGTGGCGTCTCCGAACCGCTGCTGTTCGGCCGGGGCTGCAACTGGCGCACCCGCGGCAGCCAAGCGGTCGTCCAAGCACCGATGACGTCGCCGCTTCCCTTGACGCAACCGATCGGAAGCTCGAGGGCGAAGGTGGTCACGTTGGTGAACTCGGTCGCCGAGTTCTCACCGTCCGGGTCGCCGACCGGATCGGTGTTGATCAGATCGAAGATCTCGCCGAGATTCACGCCGAAGCCTTCGCGCCGCTGACCGACGAAGACACGACCGTCGGCACAGCCCGGGATCGCGATGTCGAAGACGTACTGGTCCTCGTAGGTGTCGTAGTCGGGGATCGACTTGGTGCCGATGTTGTCGACCGGCTTGATGAACGTACCGCCACCCGCTTGCAGGATGTCGGTCGTCCGACTCGGGTCGTCGACCGCACCTTCGATGAGCCGGATCTCGTAGCTCTCGACGAAGTTGAGCTCCGGGTCGACGAACTGGCTGATCGGACCGATGTTCTTCAGTGGCACCGCCACCGAGGTCCCGCCGACCGGGATCGAAATCGCCCGAATCAGATTGTTCATGGCGAAGGAGAAGCTCAGGTCTTCTACGCCATCGCCGTCGTTGTCGATGTGGATGACGTAGCGGGCGTCGTCGTCGAGAGCGAAGTAGTTCGGTCCGCCGTACGGCTCCTGCAACGGATGGTAGTTCGCCAAGATGGTGATGTAGCCATCGCGACCGGCCTCGTAGCTCCGGAACATGTAGAGGTCGGTGGCGTCGATCTGCGGATGCTCGGCGACGAACGGTGCTTCACGATGACTCGAGGCCGTCGCCAGGGCGGCGACGCCGAGCAGCAAGAGCACGGCGAGGCCGAGCGGAACGAGCGAGCGGTGGATGGTTTGCATCGATGAGACTCCTCTCTTCGGGTGTCGAAAGTTTCTCCGGATGACCGGATGAATAGCGCTTTGTCCGTAGTTACTACGCAGTCGATCCGTCAGCAGATGAATCGACCGGCGAACGAGAGCGAGAGACCGCCACGCCTAGCTCTTCGGCAAGAGCCTCGGAGCCATCCGGGCGACGGCGACGCGAATCAGGCGCGGTCGCCGAACAGGTAGCGCGCCACGTCGACGTAGTCGATGACCAACGACAAGCCGTTGGTGGCCAGGAGCAGGCGCAGCCAGCGCTCGAAGAGCGGTGGGCCCACGAAGTTCGACAGGCGACGGTAGAGATAGATCACCAAGGGAGTCCAGTAGAGGACGTGCGCCAGGCCGAGGAGGCGGGTGTAGCCGACGAATTGATAGAGGACCCACATGGTGACGGCACTGGCCGCGAACGCCGCCAGCACCCAGCGCGCCTCGATCTCGGAGACGAAGAGCACCCCGGCCGAGTTGATCAGCACCATCCAGCCGACCCAGACGACCAGCCACCAGGGCTCCGCGAGCATGGCGCTGAGCATCACGCAGCCTGCCTTTCGACTCGCTCGAGAAGCCAGCGCGCCTCGGTGGGGCGCAACAGTCGCGCCGAGACCGCACCGGCGCGGCGACTGGCGGCAAAACGGAAGGCCGTCTCCTCGATCGACATCTGACGCTGCGTCCTTGGCGGACCGGCGTGCTGGCCCTCCGGAAACCGGCACTCCGGGGGACCGGCACCCCGGAACCCGGCGATCCGGGGGGCTTGCGGTCCGCGAGCCGCAGCATACCCCGGCCACCGGCTGCGGATAGGATCCGGCATTCGAGATGTGCGGCATCGTCGGCATCGTCGGCACCGAGGTCCCGCGTCAGCGGATCGAGCGGATGACCGATCTCCTGTCCCACCGCGGACCGGACGATCGGGGTGTGTGGACCGCGCCCGGAGTGGCGCTCGGTCACCGCCGGCTGTCGATCCTCGATCTCTCTTCGGCGGGCCGTCAGCCGATGAGCCACGCCGGGCGAACACTCGTCTACAACGGCGAGATCTACAACTTTCGCCAGCTGGCCGGCGATCTCGGTCAGGAGCTCATTTCGAGCTCGGACACCGAGGTGCTGCTGCGGCTGCTGGCACGCGACGGGCTCGCCTGCCTCGATCGCCTGGTCGGGATGTTCGCCTTCGGCCTGTGGGACGACCGGCGCCGCAGCCTCTGGCTGGGGCGCGACCGACTCGGCATCAAACCGCTCTACTACCGGCAACTGCCGCCGGGCGGGATCGCCTTCGCCTCCGAGATCGAGCCGCTCCTCGAGCTCGGCCGACCCGAGATCGACACCAGCTCATTGCGGGACTTCTTCACCTACAAGTACGTGCCCACCCCGAAGTCGATCTACCGGGGCATCTACAAGCTGCCGCCGGGTCACACGCTGATCTTCCGGCCGGACGACGGATCGAAGCCCGAGATCGAGTGCTGGTGGACGCCGGAGGCGAGCTCTGCTCTCGACCGCCCCGACGAGGCCCTCGAGCGGCTCGAGTCCCTCCTCGCCGAGGTGGTCCCGGCCCACACCCTGGCCGACGTCCCCTACGGCGTTTTCCTGAGCGGCGGCATCGACTCGACGACCCTGGCGGCCAACCTCGACCGACCGCGCACCTTCACCCTCGGCTTCGACGTTCGCAGCCACGACGAGGCCGGCGACGCACGGCGGGTGGCCGAGCATTTCGGCGCCTGCCACCACGAGGAGCCGGCGGCGAGCGTCGATCTCGAGGAGGCGGTCGAGCGCATCCCGGTGATCTACGGCGAGCCGTTCGCCGACCACGGCGCCTGGCCGGTCTACATGATCTCGCGCGCCGCCCGACGCCAGGTCAAGGTGGCGCTCGCCGGCGAGGGCGGCGACGAGCTCTTCGCCGGCTACCACTGGTACGACAAGTGGCCCCGCTTCCGCTCGACGCCTCTGAACCGGCTGCTGGCCCGCTGGGTGCCACCACTGACCGCCAGCGGGCGGTCGCTGCAGCGCCGCGCCGCCACCGGCCTCGAGCGCTACGCCATGTTCCTCGGCCCGTTCACCCTGGCGCAGAAGCGCGCCTTCTTGAGCCCAGATCTGATGGCCGACGACTACGACGACCTGTGGCACTTTCGGCGCTTCTGGCGCCAAGATCTGCCGGCTCTCAAGCGCCTGCAATGGGCCGATATCCACACCTATCTTGTCGACGACATGCTGACCAAGCTCGACCGTGCCTCGATGGCCGTGTCGCTCGAAGCGCGACCGCCGCTTCTCGATCATCGCCTCGTCGAGTTCGCTCTCGCTCTCGATCCTACCCTGCTGAGAGACGAGCGGCAGGGCAAGCTCCTGCTCCGGCGCCACCTCGCCCCGCGAGTACCCCCGGAGATCCTGACGCGGCGCAAGGTCGGCTTCTCGATGCCGGTCCGCCGCTGGGCCGGCGCCCATCCGGATCTCTTCGCCGGCGCCGTCGGCCGTCTCGCCGACCGTGGCATCCTCCGTCGGCGGCGCCTGCCGCGACTCAATAACGAGCAGACCTGGTCGCTGCTGATCCTCGACAGCTGGCTGCGCCAGACCGGGGCCCTCTGAAGCGCGGAGCACTCGCTCCCGAGGATTCTCGCCGGGTCGCTCCGAGAGATGCCCGCCGAACGAGGCATTGCGACCTCGAACTCCGAGCGCGACCGACCGAGAGCATCCACTCGCCGAGTCGGTGCAACCTTCCTCCGACGAGGCAGTACAATCCGATGTCGACCGGCCGTGGAGGCCACTTCGAATGACCGACCCCACCGACCGGCTGTCCGAGCTGCGCATCGATCGCCAGGCCGAGACGCCGGCGAGCCCATGGCCGGGACG
>JAWVZD010000017.1:0-10723 GCA_033722395.1 Thermoanaerobaculia bacterium
CCTGCCCGGTCGAAGCGATCTTCACGGAAGAAGAGGTGCCCGAGCAGTGGCACAAGTTCATCGCCATCAACTACGAGCATTTCGGCTTCGCCGCCCCCTGAGCCCCTCCAACACGCCGACTCCGAGAAGCGCGCCAGCCGGCGCGCTTTTTTTGGCCCTCGACCGACAGCCGTCAGCCGATGACCGTAGGCTGACGACTAACGACCGACGACCTCCCTACTCCACCACGTGCCACTCGGTCTGGCGCCCCGCCAGGTACCAGACCGTCTCGCCGTCGAAGACCGCACTCTGCTCGAGCTTGATCTGGACCAGCTGGCCGTTCCAGGCCTCTACCGGCACCTTGACGTTGCCCTCGATGGCGTAGGCCGTGTTCGGGTAGAGCTCCCAGTCGCCCCTGACCGGGGTCGGTCCCTGGTTGTCCCACATGCCGATGGTCGGACCGGGCGCGTGACCGAAGACTCCCAACGGATGGGTGTAAGTGCTCGACACGATCCCTTCCGCTCCGGCCTTGGCTCGCGTTGCGGCGAGGATCTCGTTGCCGGTCCGCCCAGTGACGAAGCTCTCGGTGAGGAGATCCTGCCAGCGGTTCCCGACCGCGAGCGCACGCCCGAGGCTCTCCGGCACCCCCTCTTCGCCCAGTCGGCGCACGTAGCCCATCTCCTGCGTGTCGGTACAGAGGCGTAGGTAGCAGACACCGACGTCGGTGTGGAGCACGTCGCCGCGATGGATCACCGTCGAGTCGTCGCCGCAGAACGGGCTCTCGGCGGTGCACTCCATCCCCTCCCGCTGAACGTTCACATCGGGCATGAACCAGGCCGCCAGGTCGAGATCGGCGAAGCGCTGCCGGATATACCAGGCGACGTCCTCGGTTCTCGTCGCCCCCGGCGTGATGACGCGCTCCGAGAAGGCCTCGGCGATGACGCCTCGCGCCAGAGAGACGATGTGCGGATAGAGCTCGAGCTCGCCGTCGGACCGGGTCTCGAGCCAGCGGACCGCGAGCTCCTCGGCGCTCACCACGCGCTCGTCGAGCTCGTCGGGAAGAGCGTCGAACAGCCGGTCCCGGAGCGACGCGGTCAGCCCGTCGGCGACCGGCCAATCTTGGCTCACGTTGACGCCGATCCGTCGTGGGTCGCGTGCCGCGACGACCTCGGCGAGAGCCTCCCACTGTTGGTCGAGATTGCCGCCCTCCCAGGCCGCTGCGTAGAGCTCGCCGTACGGATACCGGCTGACCGTCAGGCGCTCGACGCCCTGTTCGCCGCCGCGATCGAAGAAGACCAGCATGGTGGTGCGCCGAGCGGCGTAGACCGGCTCGGGGACGAGGCTGAAGAAGACCGGATCCTCCGCGTACTCGCGGTTGATCACCAGCCACATGTCGATACCGGTATCGCGCATCAGGCGTGGCAAGAGGGTCTCGAGGCGCTCGCGCAGCACCCGGTTGGTCGGCTCGACCCGATCGCGGTGCGGCAGCACCGCTCCGGGCTCCGACAGGACCCGGCCCTGGGTGGCCGGCGCGACCGTCTCGGCGGTGACGCCGACGGGGGCAACGAGAATAGCTGCGGCGACGAGGGTCGAGATCGTTCTGGACAGTGGGCTCATCGGTCCTCCAACGGGCGGTCGTGCCGCCCCGGTCTCTCGTTCGAAGGGCGTTCTCTCGAAGGGTGGGTCAGTCGGGTGTGCCTGCCTGACCGGGAAGCAGCGCGGTCGTTACCAGGACGCCGGGACCGAACGCCTCCTCCTCTTCGTCGAAACGCGAGTGGATCTCGGTCAGGAGATCGTAGTAGTTGCGGATCTGCTCGACGAAGACCACCGGCTCGTTGCCCCGCGCGTAGCCGTGCTCGAGATTGCGGTAGTACTTCGGCTGCGACAGCAGCGGCAAGGTGCGGCGCAGGCCGGCCCAGGTGTTCGGGTTGTGCCCCACCTCGATCGCCAGCTTGCGGGCGTCCTCGAGATGAGAGTAGCCGACGTTGTACGCCGCCAGAGCCATCCAGGTGCGGTCCGGCTCGCCGATGTAGGTCGGCATGCGCTCGATCAGCTCGCTCAGATAGCGCGCCCCACCGAGGACGCTGTCCGCCGGATCGAGCCGATCGACACCCAGCTCCTCGGCCGTCACCTCGGTGAGCATCATGATGCCGCGCACCCCGGTCTCGCTGATCGCCCCCGGGTCCCAGTGCGACTCCTGGTACGCCACCGCCGCCAGCAGCCGCCAGTCGAGGCCGGTCTCGACCTCCGCCGTCTGGAAGAGCTCCTCGAACTCGGTCAGGCGACTCTCGACGCGGCGAAAGAAGACCGAGGTGTCGTAGGAGTCGAAGCGCCGCGTGTGGCCGTAGTAGCGATCCAAGAGCTCCTGCAATCGGCCGCTGGCCGACAACTCGTCGAACCACGCCTCGAGGGGCTCGACCAGGTCGGCGCCGCGCTCGGAAACGAACCAGGCGAGCTGCTCGGCATCGCCCAAGGCGAACGGGGTGCGAAGCTGGGGCAGCCAGCGCCGATCGAGGGCGACGATGTTCGAGTCGGCCACCGTGCAGTCGATCTCCCGGTCGGCCACCTGCTGGAGCAGCTGCTCGGTCGACTCCTCCTCGGTCGTCGACCACATCAGCCCCGGGTACGACGGCTTGAGCCGGCGCAGCGTCTCGACGTAGCTCGAATCGGCGATGACGCGAATGCGCTTGCCGAACAGATCGTCGATCCGCCGGACGTGAGCGCGCCGGTGGCAGACCACCATCTCCTCGATCTGCTGATAGGCCGGACCGGTTAGGAAGGCGTTGGCGCGCGCCGCGGTACGGGTCAGCCCGGCCGCCGCCAGGTCGACCTCGCCGGCGCTCACCGCCTCGAGGATCTCGCCGATGCCGTGCCGGATCTCCCACTCCACCACCAACCCGTGCGCCTCGGCGAAGGCGGTGACGAGCTCGTACTCGAGCCCCGCCGGCTCGCCGTCGCGCCCCTCGTAGAGAGTGGTCGGTGAGTTGCGCGTCACCACTTCGATCGTGGTGCGGGGTGGAGGGGGCGGGGGCTCGGGAGGAGCGCAGGCGGCCAAGAGCGTCACCAGGGCGGCGACGAGGGCGAGAGCGGCGCGTCGGAGGCGACGCCGACCGGGCGGCTCGTTGGATCGATCGCTCGTCATGAGGACGCTCGGCCGGCTGCCCGGCCGCAGGGTGGTCGATCCGCCGACGGGCTCTCGGAGCCCGCCACCGCGAAGTCTACCGCAAGAGTCGCTCCGGCCCTACGGCGACGGTCTGTTGGAAGCCGATCCATCGCCCGTCTCAGTAACGGTAGTGATCCGGTTTGAACGGGCCCTCGGCGTCGATCCCGAGGTACTCCGCCTGCGCCTCGGTCATCTTCGTCAGCTCGACCCCCAGATGGTCGAGATGGAGCCGTGCCACCTCCTCGTCGAGCCGTTTCGGCAAGACGCAGACCTTGCGCTCGTAGGCCTCGGGCCGCGTGTAGAGCTCGATCTGGGCCAGCACCTGGTTGGTGAACGAGGCCGACATGACGAAGCTCGGATGCCCCGTCGCGCAACCCAGGTTCATCAACCGGCCCTCGGCCAGGACCAGCACGCTGTGACCGTCCGGGAAGATCCACTCGTCGTACTGCGGCTTGACGTTCACCTTCTCGACGCCCTCGAGGCGCGCCAGGCCGGCCATGTCGATCTCGTTGTCGAAGTGGCCGATGTTGGCGACGATCGCTTTGTCCTTCATGCGGCGCATGTGCTCGGCGGTGATGACGTCGCGATTGCCGGTTGCGCTGATGAAGATGTCGGCGCTGTCGACGACGCTGTCGAGGCGTCTGACCTCGTAGCCTTCCATCGCCGCCTGCAAGGCGCAGATCGGATCGACCTCGGTGACGATGACGCGGGCACCCTGCCCGGAGAGCGCCTGGGCGCAGCCCTTCCCGACCTCGCCGAAGCCGCACACCACTGCCACCTTGCCGCCGATCATGACGTCGGTGGCGCGGTTCAAACCGTCGACGACCGAGTGTCGGCAGCCGTAGATGTTGTCGAACTTGCTCTTGGTCACCGAGTCGTTGACGTTCAGCGCCGGAAACAGGAGCGTCCCCTTCTGCTCCATCTGGTAGAGACGGTGCACACCGGTGGTGGTCTCCTCGCTCACCCCGCGGATGCGCTCGGCGGTGCGGCCCCACCGCCCCGGGTTCTCCACCTGCTCGCGGCGCAGCAGATCGAGGATCACGCCCCACTCCTCCGGCTCGCTCTCGGGATCGTGCGCCGGGACACTACCGGCACGCTCGAACTCGGCGCCGCGGTGGACCAGCAGGGTGGCGTCGCCGCCATCGTCGACGATCAGGTCCGGGCCCTCCCCGTCGGGCCATAGCAGGGCCTCGCTCGTCGCCCACCAGTACTCTTCCAGAGTCTCGCCCTTCCAGGCGAAAACCGGCACGCCGCTCGGCTCGTCCGCCGTGCCGCCGGTCTCGGGCCGCCCGACGACGACCGCCGCCGCGGCGTGGTCCTGGGTCGAGAAGATGTTGCACGACACCCAGCGCACGTCGGCGCCGAGATCGACCAGGGTCTCGATCAGCACCGCCGTCTGGACGGTCATGTGCAGGCTGCCCATGATGCGGGCTCCGGCGAGCGGCCGCTCGTCGGTGTGGCGCCGTCGCAGCTCCATCAGCCCCGGCATCTCGTGCTCGGCGAGCCGGATCTCTTTGCGTCCCCACTCGGCCAGGCCGAGATCGGCCACCCGGTAGGGGCTGCGGCCGGCGGCCTCCGCAGCCGCGAAGGGATGGTCGGTGGTCTTCGTCGTGGTCGTCATGTCGGTCTCCTCGATGGTCGATCGGCTACGCGTCGGGCCCGTCGGGACACCTCGGAGCAACCGTGGGGTTCGATCCTGCGTTTCTCTCCTATCCGCTTCGCTCTTCGATCGCTTCGGACGGTTCTTCCGAAGCCCCGTTTCCGCCCGAGTCCGGACGACGAGCCGTGGCCACGAAGAGCATCGGGCCGCGGGCCGCCGGATCGGGCGGCAGAACGCTGTATCGCGCCGCCTCGAGGCCGGCGGCCTCGAGCCAGCCGGCGAGCTCTTCCTCCTCGAAGCCGAGCCATAGATGGCCCATCTGGGATCGATACTCGGTGCGATCGTGGGGCACCATGTCGAGGATCACCAGGCGGCCGCCGGGCTTGAGCACCCGCCGCACCTCGGCGAGCACCACTTCGGGCTGCGGCAGGTGGTGCAGAACCAGGACCAGCAGAGCCGTGTCGAGCTCGCCGTCCTCGAGAGGCAACTCCTCGAGATCGCCCCGCCTGAGATCGACGTTGTCGTGCCGCGCCAACCGTCGCCGCGCCTCGTCGAGCATCGAGCGCGAGGCGTCGACCGCCACGAGGCGCGCGATCCAGGGCGCCAGGCGGTCGGCCACGCGGCCGGTGCCGCAGCCCAGGTCGCCGACCGTCCAACCGTCGTCCAGGAGCGCCAGGGCGGCCGACAGCTCGGCCGTCTCGCCGTAGAGCTCCTGGCGCAACTCGTCCCATTCGCCCGCCGTGCGATCGAAGAAGTCGCGGCTGCGCTCCCGTCGCCGGCGCAGCACGCTGGCGAGGCGCATCGCATCGTGCTCGCCGAACGGGGCGTCGCGCAGCTCGCCCCCGACGACCTCCCAGAGGCGCCCCGCCTCCTCGTCGAGCCGCTCGGTCATCGAATAGTGACGGTTCGTGCCCTCGCGCCGGGCCTCGATCCAGCCATCGTCCGCCAGTACCCGCAGATGCCGGCTGACCGTCGACTGCGGCGCCTGCACCACGTCGCAGAGCTCGCTCACGGTGAGCTCGGCTCGGTCGAGCACCGCCAGCAGACGGCTGCGCATCGGGTCGGACAGCACCTGCATGCGGTCCAGGATGGCGGGTTTGGTCACCGGGGTCATCGGTTCGGGTTCGTTCGTCGGTCGGAAGGACAGAAAGGGCGTCGATCGCCGCTAGATAAATATTCGTCCATCCGGATGAATTGTTTCATTGACGAGTGCCTCTGTCAACGCCGGGCACCCGATGCCGCGACCCGCTACAATCGGCGCCGCCCACGAACGACGAGGAGGAGCGATGCGATCGCCACGAACGACCGTAGTCCTGAGCCTGACCCTGGCCGTAGCCGTTCTCACCGCGCCCACCCTGCTACGGGCGCAGGGAACCGACTTCGACGCCGTCGAGATTGAAGTCACCACTCTGGCCGACGGGGTGCACATGCTCGTCGGTGCGGGCGGCAACGTGGGCATCTCGACCGGCGGCGACGGTGCGGTGCTGATCGACGACCAGTTCGCTCCCTTGACGGAGCGCATCCTGGCCGCCGTCGCCGAGCTCGGTGGCGCCACGCCCCGCTTCGTCCTCAACACCCACTGGCACTTCGACCACACCGGCGGCAACGAGAACCTCGGCCGGGCGGGTGTCGTCATCCTGGCGCACGAGAACGTCCGCCGTCGCATGAGCGTCGAGCAGGTGATGGAGGCCTTCGGCCGCACCATCCCGGCCTCTCCACCGGTCGCGCTGCCCAGTCTGACCTTCACCGAGTCGACCACCCTGCACTGGAACGGCCAGACCCTGCGCGCTTTCCACGTCCCGGCGGCGCACACCGACGGGGACACCATCGTGCACTTCGTCGAGGCCGACGTCGTCCACATGGGCGACGTCTTCTTCAATCGCTCGTACCCGTTCATCGATGTCGGTTCGGGGGGAAGTTTGGACGGAGTCATAGCGGCCGTCGAGCGGGCGCTCGAACTGTGCGGCGAGGCGACCCGGATCATCCCGGGTCACGGACCGCTGGCCGATCGCGCCGACCTCGAGCGCTACCTGGAGATGCTGCGCACGGTGCGGCGCCGGGTGGCCGAAAAGGTAGAAATGGGCTGGAGTCGGGAAAAGATCCTCGCTTCCGACGCCACCGCGGACCTCGACGCCGATTGGGGCGGAAGCGGGCCGCGGCGCGACCTGCTGGTCAACGTGGCGCTCGATGCGGCCGGAGCCGCGTCGGATGTGTCAGAGTGACGCGTCGGGTCGAATCGAAGGGGAAGGAAATCGGGAGGCCGTTCGGGTTGGCGGGTTCGTTTGGATTTACTCCTTGTCGATAAGGAGAATGGGGAAAGATCCAGTTGCGGGCAGATCCGAAGATCTGTGATTTGGTGGTAAGAACGGTTGGTAGGTGGCCTCCCTGGTAATTTCCTCAGGTACTTGACACTCGTTATAAGCAATCCACGTGCCAAAAAATTCCCCCGAGCACCCCCCGAATCGGCCGTTCGCGGCGCGGCGCAACCCGCCGGCTCCCCGCCCCGTACCACCACCGACCCTCCACCCGTTCTCATGAAGCTGCCCGAGCCGACCCTGGAAGGGGCGCCACTCGACCCCGAGGCCCCGGATCCCGCCGACGAGCACCCGCCGCTCGGCAGCTGGCCGCGCCTCTATCTGCTGGTGCTGGGCAACCTCGCCGTGCTGATCCTGCTCTTCACCCTCTTCACCGCCTACTTCGACTGACGGGTGACCTCCCTCGACTGGATCGTGCTGTCGGCGGCGATGGTCTTCATCGTCGTCTACGGCGTCTGGAAAGGCCGCGGCCAGCGCGGCCTCGAGGCCTACCTGCTGTCGGGACGCAGCGCCAAGTGGTACACCATCGCCCTGTCGATCATGGCGACGCAGGCGAGCGCCATCACCTTCCTGTCGACTCCGGGGCAGGCCTACGACGACGGCATGCGCTTCGTGCAGATGTATCTCGGCCTGCCGATCGCCATGGTGATCCTGTCGATCACCGCGGTGCCGATCTTCCACCGCCTCAAGGTCTACACCGCCTACGAGTATCTCGAGGGACGCTTCGACCTGAAGACGCGCTCCGCCGCCGCGCTCCTCTTCCTCACCCAGCGCGGACTGGCGGCCGGCCTGACGATCTTCGCCCCGGCGCTCATCCTGTCGGTCATCCTGGGCTGGAACCTGACCTACACCAACGTCGCCGTCGGCGTCATGGTGGTGATCTACACCACCCTGGGAGGCACCAAGGCGGTCAGCTGGACGCAGTTCCACCAGATGCTCGTCATCACCCTCGGCATGGCGGTGGCCTTCGTTACCGCCATCGTCCTCCTGCCAGAGGGGGTCGGCTTCCTCGACGCGGCCCGCCTCTCCGGCAGCCTCGGCCGGCTCAACGCGATCGACTTCTCGTTCGATCCGGCGAACCGCTACAACATCTGGTCCGGAGTCATAGGCGGCCTCTTCCTGGCTCTGTCGTACTTCGGCACCGACCAGTCGCAGGTGCAACGCTACCTGACCGGAAGCTCGATCGCCCAGAGTCGCCTCGCCCTGCTGTTCAACGGCCTGGTCAAGGTGCCGATGCAGTTCCTGATCCTGCTCCTGGGGGCGATGGTCTTCGCCTTCTACCAGTTCAGCCAGCCACCGGTCTTCTTCAACCCGGTCGCCGTCGAGCAGGTGCGCGAGAGCCCGTACGGCGAGCGATTCGACGAGCTCGAGGAGGCCTACGCTCGCGCCTTCGACCACAAACGGGCCGAGGCGCACGATCTCCTCGCCGCCTACGACCGTGGCGACGACTCGCTGATCGCGGCCTCGCGGCAGGACCTGCTCGACGCCGACGCCGAGATGACCCAGATCAAGCGCCGGGCGGTCGACCTGATGGTGGCGAACGATCCGCAAGTCGACCCCTCGGACACCAACTTCGTCTTCCTGACCTTCGTCATCGACTACCTGCCCGCCGGGCTCGTCGGCCTGCTGATCGCCGCCATCCTGTTCGCCTCGATGTCGTCGACCTCGTCCGAGCTCAACGCCCTCGCCTCGACCACCGTGGTCGACGTCTACAAACGCTGGCTCAGACCCGATGCCGGCGAGCAGCACTACGTCGTGGTGTCGAAGTTGGCGACGGTGTTCTGGGGTGCCTACGCCATCTGGTTCGCCGAGTTCGCCAGCCGGCTGGGGACCCTGGTCGAGGCGGTCAACATCCTCGGCTCGATCTTCTACGGCACCATCCTGGGCATCTTCCTGATGGCCTTTTATTCGCGCCGTGTCGGCGGCACGGCGGTCTTCGTGGCCGCGATCTTCGCCGAGTTGGTAGTCGTCTGGTGCTTCCTGGCGACCGACATCTCGTTCCTCTGGTACAACGTCATCGGCTGTCTCCTGGTGATCCTCTTCTCCTGGACGATCCATCCGCTCACCCGCCGCCGTCGGCCGGTCGCGGGGTGACCCCGAGCTGCCCTCGACCGGCCAGGCAGGCACCGCGAGCGGGTGCCTCGGCGGGAATAGGAAGGGGTCGAAAATCTGTTGTCCATGCAGATGAGCGACGATCGTAACGGAGAGATCGCTGCGCCCACTGCGGCGCCCGGCGAGGGCCTGGACGAGCGAGCCGGCGTCGGCGACGACACCGAGCTCCTGAGCTACTGCGTGTCGCTCGCCCGCGACCTGTCGACGGCGAGCGATCTCGACTCGGGTCTCGAGAGGATCGCCGAAGGGCTGCGGGGCCTCGTGCCCTACGACACCTTCGGCGTCCTGCTGACCGACGATCTCGGTCAGGAGCTCCGCTTCGCGTACGCCGTGGGCTATCCGTCGGGTGTCGCCGAGCACTGGCGCTTCGGCCTCGGTCAGGGCGTCGTGGGTCACGTCGCCGCGTCGGGAGAGGCGATCCGCATCGACGACACGGGTGTCGACTCTCGCTACATCGACGCCGATCGCCGCTCGGTCTCGGAGCTCGCCGTACCGCTGACGGTCAAGAACCGGGTGATCGGCGTCTTGGACGTCGGCGCCGTCGAGCCGGCGGCGTTCACCGAGCGGCACCAGAAGATGCTCAGCCTGATCGCCGGGCATCTCGCCGCCGCTATCGACACCGCCCGCCTCTACCGCAACCTGAAGCAGCAGACCCAGACGCTGTCGGCCCTCCACCAGGTGGGTCGCGAGCTGACCTCGATCCTGGATCAGAAGCAGTTGCTCGAGAACGTCGCCAAGATCGTCCAGAAGCTGATCGACTACGACACCTTCACGCTGCTCCTGTGGAGCCAGGAGAACGACGTCCTCGAGCCGGTGATCGCTGTGTCGGGAAGCGACCAGAGCCCGGTCGGCAGTGATGCGCTGCGCCTCGGGCAGGGCATCTGCGGTACCGCGGCGGCACTGCGCCAGGCGATCCGCTCCCCCAACACCGACATCGATCCGCGCTACGAGGAGTGCGCCAACACCCCCGAGCCGATCCGCTCCGAGCTCGCCGTGCCGCTCCTGTTCAAGGATCGGTTGATCGGCGTCCTCGACCTCGGCAGCCACGACTACAACGCCTTCAGCGATGCCCACGAGCAGGCGCTGACCACGCTCGGCGCCTCGCTCGCCATCGGCCTCGAGAACTCACGCCTCTATCAACAGTTGCGCCGCGAGGAGGAGATCCTGGCCGACGAGCTGTCGACGGCGCGCGAGCTGCAGCGTCAGCTCCTCCCCAAGTCGACACCGTGGATCCGCGATCTCAAGGTGTCGGTGGTGGCCGACACCGCCCGCCAGCTCGGCGGGGACTTCTACGACTACCTCGGCAGGGGGCCGGACCAGGTGGCCTTCGCCGTCGGCGACGTGTCGGGCAAGGGCACTTCGGCGGCGCTGTACGGCGCCCTGGCAGCGGGCACGCTGCGCGAGTACGTCGACAGCGACGCCCTCTGTCCCGCCCAGGTGCTGGCCGACATGAACAACCGCCTGTTCCAGCTCGATCTGGGCAACCGCGTCCTCGCCCTCGCCTTCGCGGTTTACGACCGCGCCAAGCGCTCCGTGACGGTCGCGAGCTCGGGC
>JAWVZD010000018.1:0-10595 GCA_033722395.1 Thermoanaerobaculia bacterium
GCGGGCGCTGCCGAGCACGGGGGAGTCGCGGGTGTACCCTTCCGGGGCCAGCGAGCGTCGGAAGGACTCAGAGCGATATTCGCTCGCTTCGCGCTCTCCGCTCGCCGGACGAAGAGTGCCCTCCGGCGGCCGTGCCCGCTCGCTCCGAGAGCGCCCCTGAGGGGTACACCCGCGACTCGTATGGGGCGCTGTGGCAGGGGGATGGAGGGCTGCTCGGCCTCGACTGCGTAGGGGATGCCGTGACGAGCCCGATCTCGGCACGAATGGGGCAAGAGCACGAATGGGCAAATTCTCTTGGCAGCTCAAGCGAGATGGACGACCCGCCCCGCCTTGACCACCGCTTTGACCGGATTGATCCCGTAGTGGTAGGCGAGGTGCAGGTAGTTCGGCGCGTCGAGCACCGCGAGGTCGGCGCGCTTCCCCACTTCGATCGAGCCGAGCTCGCCGCCGAGCCCCAGCGAGCAGGCGGCGTTCAGGGTCGCCGCGGTCAGCGCCTCGCCGATCGACAGGCCGAGCTTCAGGACCGCCAGCACGACGATCATCGGCATCGACTCGGTGTGGGACGAGCCGGGGTTGCAGTCGGTGGCGAGGGCCAGCGGGATGCCGGCGTCGACGAGCGCCCGGGCCGGGGCGTAGTCCTGCTTCATGAGGAAGAAGCTCGTGCCCGGCAGGAGGGTCGCGATGACCCCGGCCTCGGCCATCGCCTCGACCCCCGCCTCCGAGATCGCCATCAGGTGATCGGCCGACAGCGCTCCGAGCTCGGCGGCGAGCTCGGCTCCGCCGCTGGCGACGAACTCGTCGGCGTGGAGCCGCGGCAGGAGACCGGCCACCCTGCCGGCTTCGAGCACCCGGCGCGACTCCGCCTGGCTGAACACCCCCTCTTCGCAGAAGACGTCGCAGAAGCGCGCCAGACCGGCCTCGGCCACCGCCGGGGTGATCTCCTCGCAGACCAGGTCGAGGTAGCGTTGGCGCTCGTCGCGGTATTCGGGCGGTACCTCGTGGGCGGCCAGGAGCGTCGGAACGAGATCGACCGGGTGCTCGGTGTCGGCCTCGCGGATCGCCTCGAGCTGCTTGGTCTCGTCGGCTCTCGAGAGGCCGTAGCCGCTCTTCGCCTCGGCGGTGGTGGTGCCCCAGTCGAGCATCTGGTCCATCCGCCGGCCGAGGAGCGCCACCAGGTCGTCGAGCGACGCCGCGCGGGTCGAGCGCACCGTCGACAGGATGCCGCCGCCGGCCGCGGCGATCTCCATGTAGCTCGCACCGGCCAGCCGCTGCTCGAACTCCTCCTCGCGGCTCCCGGCCCATGGCAGGTGGGTGTGCGGATCGACGAAGCCCGGGATGAGCGTCCCACCCTCGCCGTCGAGCATCTCGAGCGTCTCCTCGGGAGCGGTCTCGGCCAGCAGTCGGTCGATCTCTGCGGGTGGTGCGACGGCGACGATCTCGCCGTCGCGGCAGAGCACCTCGCGGCCGGTCGTGCGCTCGACCTCTCCCTGCGCCGGGCCGCGCCGTGGGGCGCTGCCGAGCGGTGTGGCGATCTCGCTCAGGTTGTGGATGCGAAGCGTCGTCATCGGTCCGCAGATCCCTCCGTCGGCGCGGCGTCGAGGCCGACCGCTCGACGGCCGAGCCGGCAAACCTCGCGCGCGAGCCACTCCTCGATCGCCTCCCACTCGACCTCGCGCGCGTGAGGCTCGGCGAGCCGTGGCATCGGCTCTCCTTCGACCAGCGAGAGATCGGCCAGGGCCTTGAGTGCCTGCAAGGGAAAGTCTCTCACGTGGCCGAACTTGTCGACCGAGCGCTCCAAGAGCTCGTCGAGCGGCAGGTGACGCGTGAGGAAGAAGAGATCGACGAAGTCGCGGCGCGTGCCGCGGCTGATGATCGCGGCGAGCTTCATCAGGCCGAGATCGACCGGCGAGGCGACGGCGAGGCCGGCGAAGCGCTCCTCCGGCTCGACCAGCGGATACGGATAGTGGAAGAAGCGCAGCGCCACGCCCGAGGCGTGCCGCGCGTAGAGAAACCCGTCCCGCGCTGTCTCGACCTCGAAGTCGTCGAGGTCGACCAGGTCGGCCAGCAGATCGCGCCGCTTGGGTCCGGTGAGGCGATTGGCGGCGGCCATGAAGTCGAGGTCGCGCACCGGTCGGTGGGCGAGATAGAGGGTGAGCGCGGCGGAGCCGGCGAGATCGACCTCGCCGGACCAGCCGCGCTCGGCGAGCCGCGGGGCGAGCGCTCCGGTGGCGGTCCCGAGAGCGGCGGTACGATCCGGCTTCAGAGAGGCCATAGGGCGTCGTGGCCGCCGTCTTCGGACGGGGTGTCGAGCAGGCGAGACCAGAAAGCGAGGCTGCGCCGGGACAGCTGCCGTGCGCCGCGTGCCTCGACCCAGCGGGCGAGCTCGGTGGCGGTGACCTCCGAGGTTAGCCAGCGTAGATCCCGCCGGTCGCCCTCCTCGAGAAGACGGCCGATCAAGAGACCTCGCGCCGCGGCACCGGCCAGGTCCTCCCGGCGGTGGCACGGAAACAATCGGAGCGTCGGGCGGGGCACTCGCATCGAAGGCTCCGGAGCCGCAGTGGAGTCCAGCCGCCGGCTCACGTGCGCGTGCCGAAAAGGGCGGTGCCGATGCGGATGTGAGTGGCGCCCTCGGCGATCGCCTCCTCGAAGTCGTAGCTCATGCCCATCGACAGCCAGCCGGCCCGGCCGCTCCACTCCGGCCGGGCGAACAGCTCGTCTCTGAGCTCGCGCAGCCGGCGGAACCAGTCACGGGCCTTCTCGAGCTCGGTCTCGTAGGGCGGGATCGCCATCAGCCCCTCGAGGTGGAGCGCCTCGAGCTCGGCGAGCGGAGCCACTCGTTGGGCGAGGTCGCCCGGCGAGAAGCCGTATTTCGACTCCTCCTCGCCGAGATTGACCTCGATCATGCCGTAGAGCGTCTTGCCGAGCTCACCGGCGTGGCGGTCGAGAGCCCGGGCGATCTTCGGCCGATCGACCGAGTGGACGACGGAGAAGGCCTCGGCCGCGGCCCGCGCCTTGTTCGACTGCAGTGGGCCGATGTAGTGCCACTCGGCCTCCACGCCGCGCTCGGCAAGGGCGGCCTGGTTCTCGAGCGCGTTCTGCACCCGGTTCTCGCCGAAGACCCTGAGGCCGGCCTGCCAGGCGGCGTGCATGCGATCGAGCGGCTGTCGTTTCGAGGCGCCGACGAGAACGATCTCCTTCTCGGAGCGGCCGGCCCGGCGCGCCGCCACCTTCATCCGTCGGCGGATCTGCTGGTAGCGCTCGGCGACGTCGCGCTCGTTCGCTCCACTCATGTCGTCGGCTGGTCGAGACTGATCCAGTCGGGTGGGCTGATGCGCTCGTCGATGGCGCGGTTGGCCAGGAGATCGGCATGACGGTTCTTCTCGCGCGGCACGTGGTGCGCCACGACGCGTGGGATGGCGCGCTTGATCTCGAGCATGCGCAGGAAGATCGGCACCAGATGCGGCGCCTTGACCTTGTAGGCGCCGGTGAACTGGCGCACCAGGAGTTGGCTGTCGCTGTAGAGCTCGAGCTCCTCGACGCCTTCGCGCTCGGCCCACGAGAGGGCCGCCAGCAGGGCGGCGTACTCGGCGACGTTGTTGGTCGTGCGGCCGAGGAAGCCGCAGATCTCGCTCTGCTCGTCGCCGTGCTCGGCGAGCACGCCGAAACCGGCCTCGCCCGGGTTGCCGCGCGACGCGCCGTCGATCCAGACGGTTGCTTTCATGCCGACGTCTTCATGCGGTCGCTCTCATGCCGCCGGTTCTTCCTCTTCGGCGAAATAGAGCAGGCGCTTGCAGTTGTCGCACTGCACCAGGCTCTTGTTGTTGCGGATCTCGACGACCACCTGTGGGCGGACGTTGTAGTTGCAGGCGCCGCAGTGCCAGATGGCGGGGCTGCGCGGTCCGCGGTCGACCTGGCGGATCGGTGCCAGAGCGTCGCCGCCGGTGGCGGTGCGGATGCGCTCGAAGAGACGCAGCGCCGCGGGAGGGATCTTCTCGCGCCGCTCGTCGATCCGCTCGCGGAGCTCGTCGGCGCGGCGCCTCACCTCCGGCTTGGCCTCCTCCCACTTCTCCATCTCGGCCTCGTACTCCTCCTCCAACTCTTCGAAGCCGACCCTCTTTTCCGCCAACCTGGACTCCGCCTCCTCCTGCCGCTCCATGGCGGCGAGAGCCTCGTCCTCGAGGCTCCGGCTCTGCTCGCGCACGGTGTCGATCTCCTGCAGGATGGCGGCGTACTCGCGCTGCGTACGGACACGGTTGACCTGCTCCTGAAAATGCTCGAGACGGGAGGAGCAGTCCTCGACGCCGGCTTCGGCGCGGCGCCGCTCGGCCTTGGCGTCGGCGATCTCCGCTTCCAACACCTCGATCTCGGCTTTGCGGGCCGAGTACTCGTCGTGCAGGCCCTGCATCTCGGGTGGAACACCCTCCAGCCGTCGCTCGAGGTCGCCGAGTTCTTCGAGGTTTTTCTGCAGGGCGACGACGGTCTCGAGCGACTGCGGCATCGGGCTCAGCTCCTGGTGTCTTCGGGGGGGAGTGGCCGCCTCGGGTGGCGGACAATTGGCGCCTGTGATCTCGCTTCTCTCATCGGTCGGTCGGTGTCGAAAGCGGTGGCATGTCGACTCCTCGCGGGTTGGTGGGTCCACCTGGATTCGAACCAGGGACCGTCCGGTTATGAGCCGGATGCTCTGACCGCTGAGCTATGGACCCGACGGAAGCGTCCGGATCGGCCCGCAGTGTCACCACCCCGTATCGGCCGGGCGACCGGCCCGGGAGGCCGACTCCTGAAGCCGGCCCCCGGAGGGTGGGCCAGTATAGCACCGGAAATGGACGACCGAAGGTGCCGCGCGAGTCTCTTCGGACGGTCAGCCGAGATCGGGATAGAGGCGCTCGTAGCTGTCCGAGAACAGCACGATTCGCTTGACGTAGGTCTTCGACTCCTCGATCGGCAGCCCCTCGACGAAGCGGTCGGTCTCGGGGTTGGAGCCGGCGTTCCTCAGCAGTCGCTTGATGCGGTACGGGCCGGCGTTGTAGCCGGCCAGGGCGATCTCGAGATTGCCGTCGAACATGTCGAGCACCTGACGGAAGTAGCGGCTCCCGAGGCGGACGCTGTAGTCGGGATCGTCGAGGCGGTCGGTGGAGAACGGCAGGCCCATGTTGCGGGCCAGCTCCTGAGCGGTCGCCGGCATCACCTGCATCAGACCGCGAGCCCCGGCGTAGCTGCGGGCGGAGACGTCGAACGCGCTCTCCTGGCGCACCATCGCCAGGAGCACGGTCACTCCGAGGCGGTTGGTCTCGGCGTGGCGCTCGATGACGTCGAGAAAGTCGAGTGGGTAGTACATCCGGAGCGCGTCGTCGGGCACGCTCACCTGCTCCGGCGTTCCCAGCGTCGGGAAGACGCGCCACAGGCTCTGGATCGAATCGCGTCGCCGTCCCTGGCGCGCCAGGATGCGGCTCTTCAAGGCCTCGGTGGCGCGCCGTTCGCCCACCCCGGCGAGCGCCTCGACCTCCTCCAAGCCGAGACGGTCGATGCCCAGGTCGGTCAACAGCTCGGCGCGCGCCAGGACCGGATCGCTCGGCCACGTCTGCGGTGCCGGAAGAGGCGGCGCGGCTTCGGCTCTGGGTGGACGGCCCAGCCGAGCCACAGCGTGCTTGCCGTAGTAGTCGGTCGCTGGGATGGCGGCGATCGCCTCGTAGATCCGCTCGGCCCGCGCGGCGTTGCCGAGCGCCTCGTGGCAGCGACCCGACCAATAGTCGGCCGCGCGCGCCAGCTTGTCGTCGGGATAGAGCGCGCCGAGCTCGCTCCAGTAGCCGATAGCACCGGAGTAGTTGCGCCGGTCGTACTCGCCCCAGCCGAGCTGCCAGAGGTAGCGTGCGCCGGTGTCGTCGTCGGGGTCGATGCGTCTGAGGCTGCGCAGCACCGCCATCACCTCGTCGAAGTGCTCGCCGTCGGCGAGATCCTCGAACAGCCGGCGGTGGGCGTCGACCGCGCGGCCCGAGTCGCCCCCCTCGGCGATGACGCGGTAGAGATGCCGGCGCGCCTCGAGGCGCATCGCGACCCGCGCGGCGTGGGGTAGGTTGACCCGACCGCGGCGGGCCGTGGCTGCATCGAGGGCGCCGAGACCGCGCAGCCACTCGATCTCGAGCAGGGTGGGCACGTCCGGCGCCGCTACGCCTTCCAGCGTCTCGAGCGCCTCCCGTCCGCGACGGTCCTCGACCAGGGCCTCGGCCTGGAGCAGATGCCAGTCGAGGTCGCGCTCGGCCGGCGCCACCCCGGCGAGCGTGTCGAAGGCCTTGTTCAGGAGATCGGCGGCGATCAGACGGCGGGCCCGCGCGAGGAGCTGCTGGGGCTCGAAATGCTCCGCCCAGACCAACTCCTCGGAGTCGCCCCGCAAGCTCCGCGCGACCTCGAGCTCGAGGGCATCCAGGGGATGGTAGAGCAGCATGTGGCGAGACTCGTCGGTGAGATCGACCGCCCGACCGAGCTCGACGGCGACCTCCCAAGCCAGGATGTCGAGGGCCAGGCGGATGTCGGGCGAGAGACGCTCGGCCCGGCTCTCCCGCACGCGGCCCAGGGCGCGCTCGAGCCGACCGGCTCGGCGGTCGATCCGAGCCAGTGCGAGGGCGGCGCGCTCGTCGAGGAACGATCCCGGGTGCCGCTGCGCCAACGCCTCGGCGGCATCGGCGGCCAGCTCGAGTCGATCGGTGGCGAGGGCCGACTCGGCGAGCGCCAGCAGGCGCCAGTCTTCCAGGGGGTCGTGCACCGCGTCGGGGAGCGCTAGGAGCTCGACGGCGCGCTCGAGGTCGTCACAGTCGTAGGCCGCCAGCCCGCGGACGACGCGCTCGAGACGGGTGGCCGCAGGAGCGACGGTCGGCCCCGGCTCGCAGCTGCGCAGCCGCGCACTGTCGATCTCGAGCGCGCGATAGTCGGCGAGCGGGATCGAGAGTGGTGTCGCCGGGTCGCTGTCGACGGGAGTCCGCGCCCAGGCCGCGAGGACCACGGCCAGCGCGAACGGAGCCAGGAGCGCGATGAGCAGGCCCGGTCGGCGGAGCCGGCGCGCGCGGCCGGCCGATCGGGAGGGGCGGTGTCGCGGCTCGTGGCTCGACATGATCGATCGACGGTCGTCTGCAGCCTACCGCTCTCGCGCGGCGAGTGAAAGTCCTTTGATCACAGTCGCTTGTACGTCCCGAGATGGTGCCGGGATCTTGTTCCGGGTTCTCCCGGTATGTTACGTTTTCGGTTCACCTCGAATCATCCTGACCAAGGAGGTGGTCGTGAGAATGGCTTCATGGATCCGGGCTTCGGCAGTCGTCTGTGCACTCGTCCTGATCGCTGCCTGCGGCGGTGGCGAGGATCAGGTCACCCAGCGCGAGGCGGAGTTCGCCGCCATCGAGCAGCAGAAGGCGGCACTGGAGGCGAAGCGGCAAGAGGTCGCCCGGCTCGAAGAGCAGCTCGCCGCCGCCAACGCAATGACGGAAGAGGCTGCCGAGGAGGCGGTCGAGGGCGAGGAGGCGGCCGAGGAGATGCCGAGCGCCGAGGAGCTCGAGCAGCAGCTCGCCACGGCGCGCAACGAGGCCCAGGCGCTGAGCGAGGAGTTCATGGAGAACCTGGTGAACTTCCTCAACTCGGCCAACATGGTGCAGGGCGAGGAGCCCACCGGCGTTTTGCTCGAGGCCATCCGGATGAAGAGCGCCGAAGACCTGGTGATCGCCCAGGAGTACATCAACAAGGGCGGCGACTACCGGCGGGCCATCGAGATCCTGCAGACCGCTTTGATGCTCGATCCGGACAATCCCCAGCTGGTGGCGGCCCTCGAGCAGGCCAAGGCCGATCAGTACATGACCGAGGAGCGCTTCGCCCAGGTCACCAAGGGGATGACGATGGACCAGGTGCGCGAGACGATCGGCACCGTCAACGTCCACAACGTGCGCGAATATCCGGAGAAGAATGTCACCGCCTGGTTCTACCGCCGCGAGGACAGGGGCGCCGCGGGCGTCTACTTCCAGGAGAAGGACGGTGAGATGTTGGTCTACCGCGCCGACTTCAACGCCATCACCCCGGAGGGCGAGGAGTCGGAAGGCTAGCTCTCCCGCTCGCAGTGGCGCGATCTACGCCCCGGTGGCGCCGGGGCGTTTTTCGTTTCGATCGTCGGACTGCTCGAGGCTTCGATCGTCCACCCCGAGGTCGCCCTCCTGGGGAGGGCGCTCGCCAGTCGAAGGGTCGCGAGTCGAGGCTCGACGGCGCGGAGTGTTTGGAGTTGGGGCGGTTTTGCCGTAGACTGAGAAATCCGCCTCCTCTCCGAGGACGCGGCAACGCTCGAGTGGAAGTGAGGTGATACGAACAAGTGCCTTTGGTACAAGTCAGAGACGATGAGAGCTTCGAGAGCGCGCTGCGCCGCTTCAAGCGCAAGTGCGAGAAGGCCGGAGTGCTGACCGAGCTCAAGAAGCGGCAGTACTTCGAGAAGCCTTCGGTGAAGCGCAAGCGCAAGGAGATGCAGGCGCGCAAGAAGATCCTGCGCAAGATGGCCGAAGAAAAGCGGCTCGGTCTGCGCTGATCGCGCTCCATCGTTCGAACGTCGATACGGCGGCCCTTTCACGGGCCGCTTTTTTGTTGGTGCGCCCCTCGATTACCGTTGACCTCTGATTTCGTAGACTGCGACGGATGACCAGTACAGACCCGGAGGACGGAGAGGTCGAGCGCACCGCGAGCAGCGAGGCGGCGCTCGAGCTCGACCGCGTGCGGCGGATGATAGCCGGCCTCACGGTCACCGACGTCGGCCGGAAACGCCTGACAGAGATCGGGCCGGTGCGCGGCGAGGTGCTCGACTTGCGCCGCGCCCGGCTCGTCGAGACGGAGGGCCTGCTCGACGATGGGGCGCTCGTACCGTCGCCGGACGGCCCGCTCGCCGACCTGGTCGCCGCGCTCGATGCCCGGCAGCCGGAGCTGCCGGGCCCGGTCCTGCTGCGCTGGATGGACGTGCTCAGGACCGTGCGAGACGCGGTCGAGCGGATCACGGCGAGCGAGGAGGCGACCCAGCTCGGGGCTCTGGTGGAGGATCTCGCCGACCTCGGTTGGCTCGAGGAACGGATCGCTTCGACCCTCGACCGCCGCGGCCGGGTGCGGGACGACGCCAGCCCCGAGCTCCGACGGCTGCGAGCCAGGATCGGCAAGCTCCGCAAGACGACCTATTCGATCCTCGAATCGACGCTCCAGGAGCGCGGCGATCTCTTCGCCGAGGACACCGTGCCGCTCCACGAGGGACGCTTGGTGGTGATGCTCAAGTCGGGCGAGCGTGGCTCGATCGACGTGCTGGTCCACGGGCGGTCGTCGAGCGGGAGGAACCTTTACTTCGAGCCGCTCGCCGCGGTGGAGGCCAACAACGCCCTGCGCGAGGCGCTCGATGACGAGGAGGCCGAGCGCCGCCGGCTGCTGCGCGAGCTGGTCGACGCCGTCGTCGGGCACCGCGACGAGATCGCCGCCCAGGTCGAGGTGCTGGCCGAGCTCGACTGCCTCCAGGCGGCGGGCCGCTTCGCCGAGCTGACCCGAGGGAGGCTCCTCGAGATCTCGGACGGAGATCTGGTGCTGCGCGAGACGCGCCATCCGCTCCTCGCCCCGGAGACCCGCGACCTGCGCCGGCGCACGCTGGGCGACGCGGGACACGCCGGCGAGGTCACGCCCCTCGATCTGGAGATCGTCGGCGGCGAACGTCTACTGGTGGTGACGGGGCCCAACGCCGGTGGCAAGACGGTCGCTCTGAAGACCGCCGGCCTGGCGGGTGTGCTCACCGCCTGCGGCCTGCCGGTGCCGGCAGCCTCTGGAAGCCGCGTCCCGGTGCCCCGCCGTCTGGTCGCGGCGGTGGGCGACGAGCAGGATCTGATGCGCGACCGCTCGACCTTCAGCGGCCGGCTGCTCAGGCTCCAGGAGGCCTGGGAAGCGGCCGGCCCGGATGCTCTGGTGCTCGTCGACGAGCTCGGTTCGGGGACCGATCCCGAAGAGGGGTCGGCCCTGGCGGTGGCGCTCATCGAGCGGCTGGTCGACGAGGGCACAACCTCGATCGTTACCACGCACCTCGTCGCCGTCGCCTCGACCGCTCTCGACCGTCCGGGCGCGGCGTGCGCCGCGATGGAATTCGATCGCGAGACCGGGCGACCGACCTTTCGCCTCATTCCGGGCCCGCCGGGCGGGAGCGAGGCGATCGCCCTGGGGCAGCAGCTCGGGCTGGCCCCCGCGTGGCTCGCTCGAGCCCGCGATCTGGTCGGCGAAGAGCACGGCAAGCTGACGCGGCTGCTGGCCGAGGTCGAGAGCCTGCGCGCCGAGCTCGAAGGCGAGCGCGAAGCGCTCGAGAGTGCCCGCGAGGATCTCGAGGAGGAGCGCGCTGCCGTGGCGACCGAGCGCGAGCGGCTCGCGGAGCGCCGTCGCAAGCTCGCCGCGACGACGGAGCGCGAGGTCGAGAGTTTCCGGCGCCGGGTGCGCCAAGAGATGGAGGAGGAGGTCGAGCGGCTGCGCGAAGAGCTCGAGAAGGGGCGCCGTCGCGGCCTGGCCGCGGCGGCGGTCGAGCGTATGTTCAGCGACGCACCGGAGATCGAGACGCCGGGCGACGA
>JAWVZD010000019.1:0-10419 GCA_033722395.1 Thermoanaerobaculia bacterium
CGACCCTCCCAGACGACGGGATCGGAAGTCTGGGCGCCGGCCCCCGCGATCCCCCACAGGAAGCACAGAACGACGAGGCGTTGACACACGGAGGCGGACGATCGCCGGGCAGGGGTCTCTGCGGTCGGTCGCTGCATGCGCCGACTATATCGAGCGACATCGGCCGGATCGAAGTCTGCGAGGCGGCGCGCGGACGGATATCGACCGAGGGCGTCGAACGGGATCGGGTAGAGTTGCGGACGCACACTCTCTTCCTAGGAGGTTCGATGAGGCTCCGAATCGTCGCACCGCTCACACGGCTCGCGCTCGCGGCGGCCTGGCTCGCCGCGGCCTCGCTCGCTGCCGGTGCTCCCGTCGCGGCCGCCGAGATCACCGCTCTCGTCGGCGGTGCCCTGATCGACGGCTTCTCGCCGCGGCCGATCGCCGACAGCGTGGTCCTGATCGAAGGGGAGAGGATCGCCGCCGTCGGCACGGTCGACACCCTGCCGATCCCCGAGGGCGCCGAGGTGATCTCGACCGAGGGGATGAGCGTGCTGCCCGGGCTATGGGACATGCACGTTCATCTGATGATCGCCGGCCATGCCGACTACGCCCACTGGGACGCGACCTATCCCGACCGGTTTCGCGACGTCATCATGCCGGCTTCGGCGAAGCAGCTGCTGCTCGCCGGGGTGACCAGCGCGCGGGACCTCGGGGCGCCGCTCGAGGACTCGATCGCGGTGCGCGACGCGATCGAGCGCGGCGAGATCCCCGGTCCGACGATGTACATGTCGGGGCCCTTCATCCAGAAGGAGCCGTATCCCGGCACCGAGCTCTTCCGCTGGGGCGTCGACGGTGCCGACGACGCGCGCGCCAAAGTGCGCCGGCTCGCCGAAGCGGGCGTCGACGTCGTCAAGCTGATCGATCAGGATCAGATGACGATGGCCGAGGTGGAGGCGGTCGTAGACGAGGCCCACCGGCACGATCTGCCGGTGGTGGCCCACGGCCACCGGCCGAAGGAGATCCTCCGCGGTCTCGCCGCGGGGGTCGATTGCTTCGAGCACACCGGTCTGTCGACCGCGCCGGAGTACCCGGCCGACGTGATGGCGGCTCTCGAGGAGCGGACGGCTCAGATGAACCGCGGACCGCTCTTCTGGACGCCGACCATCTCGGTGCTCTACAACTACCCGTACATCACGCGCTGGTCCGAGCTGCTCGACGACCCCTCGTGGAAGGTCGGGCTGCCGGAGGAGATCGTCGACGACATCGCCGCGTCGATCAGCCACCCGGAGCGGTTGCCGTACTTTCAGCTGACGCCGTCGCGGCATCCGACCTTGAAGCGCAAGTTCGCGCAGCTGCGCCAGGCCGGCGTCACCCTCCTGGTGGGCACCGACAGCGGCGTGCCGCTCACCTTCCACAGCCAGTCGACCTGGAACGAGCTCGACATCTGGGTGCGGGTGCTCGGGGTCGAGCCGATGGAGGCGATCCGCGCCGCGACCTACTGGCCGGCGGTGGCCATGGGTGTGGCCGATGACGTAGGGACCATCGTGCCCGGCAAGTACGCCGACATCGTCGCCGTGCGGGGCGACGTGCTGCGCTACGTCAATCTGCTGGCGGACGTCGATCTGGTGATCAAGCGGGGCCGGCGCTACAAGTGAGATCGAACGAGGATGCTTGAGTCGAGACGCGCGTCGCAGTAACCTCGAATCGCTTCCGATGACAGACGAGGCGAGCGAACACCGCCGTTTTCCCCGGTTCCCGGCCCGGCATACGGCCCTCGTGCGGACGATCGACGCCGAGGCCGAGGGCTTCGGCCGCACCAATGTCGTCAGCGTCGGGGGTTGCGGTGTACTGACTCGCGAGGAGATCCCGGCCGGCGTGGCGGTCGAGCTCCTGATGACCATCGATCGCCGGGTGGTCCAGGTCGTCGGTCGCACGGTCTACGCGCGGCCGGTGGAGGACGGCCTGATCGAGGTCGGAGTCGAGTTCCTCGACGTCGCCGACGAGGACGTCGAGCTGCTCCGCGAGACCCTCGAAGGGCGGGCCTGAGCCTGGCGGCGAGGTGTCCACGCCCGCGTCGAACGCTCGATGGCGGTGCGGTCGGCCCCGCCTCCCTGGACCGCCGAATTCGACACCCGCGGATCAGCTGGCGACCGAGGGCCTTCCCCAGCCACTCCGAGCCCGCGTCCCCGTACCGTCACCGTCACCTCGACCCGTTCGTGGAGCCCCAACGCCGGGCGGCCGGCGACGGCGATCCGATGGGGGCCGTCGACTTGAGGGCGCTCGTCGCCAGGCTGTACCATGTGGCGATTTGCCGACTCGAAACGGGAGGGAACGAATGAGCGGAGAGGGTGTGCCGAGACCGATCACCGAAGTCGCCGAACAACTCGGCATCGAGCGTCGCGACCTGGTGCCGTACGGTGACGACAAGGCGAAGATCCGCCTGCGGGCGCGCGCCAACGGTCGCCCGCCGGGTCGTCTGATCCTGGTCTCGGCGATCACCCCGACCAGCGCCGGCGAGGGCAAGACGACGACCTCGATCGGCCTGGCGCAGGCGTTGGCGAAGCTCGACCAGAACGTCTGCTTGACCCTGCGCGAGCCGTCCCTCGGCCCGACCTTCGGCCGCAAGGGGGGTGCCACCGGGGGCGGTCGATCGACGGTGGTCCCCTCGACCGACATCAACCTCCACTTCACCGGCGACTTCCACGCCATCTCGGCGGCCAACAACCTGTTGGCCTCGCTGGTCGACAATCACATCTACCACGGCAAGAAGCCGCGCATCGACTCGCGGCGGGTGCTTTGGCGGCGGGTGATCGATCTGAACGATCGGGCTCTGAGGGCCGTGGTCATCGGTCTGGGCGGCCGGCTCGAAGGGGTACCTCGTGAGACCGGCTTCGACATCACGCCGGCGTCGGAGGTGATGGCGGCACTCTGCCTGGCCGAGGACGCGGAGGATCTGCGCCGGCGCCTGTCGCGCATCCTGGTCGCCTTCACCTGGCGGGGCGAGCCGGTGACGGCGGGGGATCTGAAGGCGGTGGGGGCGATGATGGTGCTGCTCAGGGACGCCATTCAGCCCAATCTGGTGCAGACCGTGGAGGGGGTCCCCGCGATCATCCACGGCGGCCCGTTCGCCAACATCGCGCACGGCTGCAACTCGGTCATCGCCACCAAGATGGCCATGGCGCACGCCGACTGGACCGTCACCGAGGCCGGCTTCGGCTTCGACCTCGGGGCGGAGAAGTTCTTCGACATCAAGTGCGTCTCGGCCGGTCTCGATCCGGCGGCGGTGGTTCTGGTGGCGACGGTGCGGGCGCTCAAGCGCCACGGCGGCATCCCGAAGGGCCGCATCGGAGAGCCGGATCCGGCGGCCGTGGAGCGCGGGCTGGGCAATCTCCAGAAGCACGTCGAGAACATCCGCACCTTCGAGGAGAACCCGATCGTCACCCTGAACCGGTTCGACACCGACACCGACGAGGAGATCGACGTGGTGCGGCAGGCCTGCGTCGAGTTGGACGTGCCGTTCGCGGTCTCCGACATCTATGCCCGCGGCGGCGAGGGCGGTCTCGAGCTCGCGCAGGCGGTGCTCGACAACGCCGAGTCGGAGTCGCGCCGATTCAAGCCGCTCTACGACTGGAGCGAGCCGGTCAAGGACAAGATGGAGAAGATCGCCCAGCTGATGTACGGCGCCGCGGCGGTGCGCTACACGCGCAAGGCCGACAAGCAGCTGGCCCAGATCGAGGAGCTCGGTTACGGCGAGCTGCCGCTGTGCGTCGCCAAGACCCCGACGTCGCTCTCCGACGACCCGACCCGTAGCGGTCGACCGCGCGACTTCGAGGTCGTGGTGCGCGAGTTCATCGTCTCGGCGGGAGCCGGTTTCGTCGTGCCGTTGCTGGCCGAGATCATGCGTATGCCGGGACTCGGCGCCGAGCCCCAGGCCGAGCAGATGGACCTGGTCGACGGGGAGATCGTCGGTGTGATCTAGCCGGCGCTAGCCGTCCGATGCGGTCGCCCCGCCCTCGGCGGCGATGAAACGATCGATCTCCTCTCCCAGCACCGGCAGCGGCACCGCGCCGTTCAGAAGCACGACGTCGTGGAAGCGGCGCACGTCGAAGCGTTCGCCGAGCGCCTCTTCCGCCTTACGTCGCAGGCGCCGGATCTCGAGCTCACCGATCTTGTAGGCTAGCGCCTGCGCCGGCCAGGAGATATAGCGGTCGGTCTCGGTGGTGCACTCGTGGAGCGACAGCGCCGTGTGGGCGGCGAGGTAGTCGATCATCTGCTGTCGTGTCCAGTCCATGGCGTGCACTCCGGTGTCGACCACCAGACGGCAGGCGCGCCACATCTCGTAGGTCAGGCGACCGAAATCGCTGTACGGGTCGGTGTAGAAGCCCATCTCCTGGCCGAGCCATTCGGAGTAGAGGCCCCACCCCTCGCCGAAGGCCGACAGATAGGAGAAGCGGCGGAAGTTCGGCAGCTCGTCCTGCTCGTCGGCCAGGGCGCCCTGCAGGTGGTGCCCCGGGACCGCTTCGTGCAGGGTGAGCGCCTCCAGCGTGTAGAGCGACCGGCTGTCGAGCTTGTAGGTATTGACCCAGTAGTACCCGGGCTCGGTACCGCCGACGGGAGCCGACACGTAGCGGCCGGCGGTGTACTTCGGGGCGATGTGGTCCGGCACCGGCGCGACGCCGTAGGGGAGCCGCGGCAACCTGCCGAAGAAGCGGGGCAGCTGGGCGTCGGCCCGCTTGGCGATCCAGGCGGCCTCCTTGAGGAGTGCCTCCGGGGTGTCGACGTAGAAGCGCGGATCGGTGCGCAGAAACTCGAGGAACTCGGCGAAGCTGCCGTCGAAGCCGACCCGGTCGATGATCTGCTGCATCTCCGAGCGGATGCGCTCGACCTCTTCGAGACCGATGCGGTGGATCTCCGCGGCGCCGAGCGGCAGGGTGGTGAAGTGCTCGATGCGCCAGGCGTAGTAGGCCTCGCCGTCGGGCAGCCGGGAGGCGGCGAGAGTGTGCCGCGCTGCCGGCAGGTACTCGTCGACGAAGAAGGCGAGCAGCTCGCGGTAGGCGGCGGCGACGGGTCCAGTGACGGCACGCCGGCCCGCCGCGGTGAGGCGCTGCCGCTCGCCTTCGGGAACGGTCGACGCGAAGCTCTCGAACGGCTCGAAGAAGACGCTCTCCTCGGGCCGGGTGACGACGTGCGCCGACATGGTCACGTCGTAGCCGTCCAGCACGGCGCGCGGCAGGGTCATGCCGCGCTCGATGCCGCGACGCATGTTGGCGATGTGCTCCTCGAACAGGGTGGGGAGCGCCTCGAGGCGCGCCAGGTAGTTCTCGTAGTCGGAGACGGTCGCGAGCGGCATGTCGGCGGGAAGACGGCTGATGCCGATGTGGAATCCGGAGTCGGCGTTGAATGGGATCTGATAGGCGCCGAACTCGAAGTCGCGGATGCGGCCCTCCAGCTGGGTGCGGAAGATCTGGTAGTTGATCCGATCCTCGGTCGACAGCGCCTCGAACGGGATCTCGTTCAACTCGGCCAGGAACGACCGGGTCTGAGCGACCTCCGCTGTCAGGGCGTCGAGGGCCACCGACTCGAGGCGGTCGTCGTACTCGTGCCGCCCGACCGAGGTGGCGAGACGGGGATTGCGCTCCAGTCGATCCTCCCATTCGCGCCCGAAGAGGTCGTGCAGCGCCTCGGCCGGGTCGGCTGCGGCGGGCTCGGCCGGTGCCGAGGGTAAGAGCAGGACGGCGAGCAGAGCGACGGACGAGGGGAGGAACGGGAGCGACTTCATCGGCGACCTCCGTGAGACGAGCTGGTGGACGGTTCGCCGAAGCCTATCCGACGGTCGGCCGTCGCCCAAGCTGCGGCGGCGCGTCGAGTGGAAGGGTCTCGCCGTGACGCAGGACGACGAACTGGGCGGGATCGATGCCGCGCTCGTCGAGAGCCCGAGCGAGTCTCCGGGGAGGCTCGTCGATCGGCTCGTCGGTGAGCGGGAAGGTGCCCCAGTGCATGGCGACGGAGCGGCACGCCCCGAGATCGAGGTGGATCTGGACCGCCTCCTCGGGCGAGGCGTGGACGTGGCGCATGAACCAACGCGGCTCGTAAGCGCCGATCGGCAGCGCCGCGAGGTCGACCGGCCCGAGGCGCCGACGCAGGGTCGTGAAGTCGTCGCTGTAGGCCGTGTCGCCGGCGAAGAAGAACCTCCGACCGCCCGCCTCGACGACGTAGCCGTTCCAGCCCGTGTGGTCACGGTCGGGGCCCCAGCGACAGCTCGAGTGCTTGACCGGCACGGCGTGGACTCGGAGATCTCCCACGTCGTGGGCCTCCCACCAGGCGAGCTCGACGGTGGCGCCGAGACCCCAACGCTGCAACTTGCGGCCGAGCCCCGGTGGCGCCACCACCCGTCGGGGCGGACCGAGCTCGGCCAGGCGGCGCATCGTGGGGCGATCGAGGTGGTCGTAGTGGTTGTGCGATACGAGCACCAGGTCGAGCGGTGGCAGATCGTCGAGGGCCAGCGCCGGCGGCACCAGGCGGCGCGGGCCGAAGGCTCCCAGCGGCGAGGCGCGCTGCGAGAAGTGCGGATCGGTGAGCAGCGTCGCGTCGCCCAGGTCGAGCAGAAAGGTGGCGTGGCCGACCCAGGTGAGGCCGGGGGCAGAGGGTGGCTCGACCGGCAGCGGATGGGGTGGACTCGGGAGCTCTGCGAGTGCGGTCCGACGGCGCGTGGCGCGCTCCCACCGCCAGCGCAGGAAGCCGCCCAAGCCCTGCCGCGGATGCGGTGTGGTGTTGCGGTAGCGGGGCACGAGCGGGAGGTCGAGAGTAGCGGCTCGACGGCGATCAGCCGGCCAGATGCTCCAGCAGCAACCGGTCGACGGTTTCGGGCTCTTCGTGTTGCAGCCAGTGACCGGCCCGGTCCAGCATCTCCAGGCGGACGTCGTCGCAAAACTCGCAGTTGGCCTCGGCGAGGCGGGGGTCGAGGAACCGGTCCCGCCGGCCCCACAGGAGCAGCGTCGGAACGGTGATACGCCGGTCGAGCCGGCGCGGCCGGTGCCACAGCGCGGCGCGGTACCAGTGGATCGCGGCGGTGAGCGCTCCGGGCCGCGACCAGGCCTCCCGGTAGGCGGCGAGATCGTCGTCGTCGAAGGTGCCGGGGCGGGCGGTTGCTCGCAGACTGCGCTCGGCGAGGCGGAAGTCGTCGCGCCCGTACCAGATCTCCGGCAGCCACGGCAGTTGGAAGAAGTAGATGTACCAGCTCTTGCGGCGTTGGACGGGATCGTGCAGGACGAAACGCCACGCCACCGCCGGGTGGGGGGCGTTGAGGACGGCGAGGCGGGAGAGTCGCGACGGCCGACGGGCCGCCAACCACCAGGCGACCACACCGCCCCAGTCGTGACCGACGACCGCGGCGCGGCCGATGTCGAGCCGGTCGAGCAGACGCTCGACGTCGTCGACCAGGGTGTCGAGGGCGTAGGCGGCGATGCGGCGCGGCTTGTCGCTCAGGTTGTAGCCGCGCTGGTCGGGCACCACTAGCCGGTAGCCGGCGGCAGCGAGGGCGGGAATCTGCCGCCGCCAGCCGCGCCAGAACTCGGGGAAGCCGTGGAGTAGGACGACGGCCGGTCCGTCGGCAGGTCCCGCCTCGACGACGTGGAGCGCTACCTCGCCGAGGTCGACCATGCCGGAACGCAGCTCCGGGGCTGGTGGTGTCATCGGCCGGCGACGAGCGTGCGATGCTGGTAGAGGGGACCGTCGGTGAAGCCGAGCGATCGGTAGTAGCGGCGCGTTCCGACCGAAGAGATGACGGCCAGGTTCTCGAAGCCGCGAGCCCGGGCCTCGTCGGCGGCGGCCTCGATCAACCGGCGGCCCAGGCCGCGGTGCTGCGAGCGCCCCGGCTTGCGGCCGCCGATCTCGACCAGCCGGCCGTAGACGTGGACCTCGCGGAGGACGGCGCTCCGGCCGAGCTCCTCGACCGGCGCCGGGGTGGCGGGCAGGGCGAGCCGTAGGAAGGCGGCCAGGCGGTCGTCCGGCGTGACGAACTGGAAGAAGACCTCACGGCCCGCCGAGGTGGCGTAGTCGATCCGCTGCAGAGTCAGTTCGGCGGGATCGATGCGACGCGCGCGCACCTCGCGCGAGCGGATCTCGCGCCGCCTCGCGCCGCGTTCGTCGATGGCGCGCTCGGCGATCTCTCGGAAGTTGGTCAGCTTGTTGCCGTCGACGATGTCGGTGCCCGGGATGTCGCGCACCACTCGGGTGACGCGGCAGTACTCGGGGGTGCGGACGAGGCAGGCGGTCAGAACGGCGAGCAGCTCGTCGTGCTCGTAGGGCCGCCAAGCGCCGCTCTCGTAGTGGCGCATCAGCTCGGCGCTCTCGATCAGGCTGCAGGGGTAGATCTTGAGCTCGTCCGGACGGAAGGCCGGGTCGGCGAACAGGCGCTCGAAATCCTCCACGTCGGCCTCTGGCGTCGAGCCGTAGAGGTTCGGCATCCAGTGGGCGTGGATCTTGAAGCCCATGCCGCGCAGCAGCCGGAAGGCGCGCCGCGCCGCGGCGACGTCGTGGCCGCGGCGGTTCATCGCCAGCACCCGGTCGTCGAGGCTCTGCAGGCCGAGCTGGACCTTGGTGGTGCCCAGACGCCGTAGGCGCAGCGCTTCGGCCGCGTCGAGGTTGTCGGGGCGGGTCTCGAGCACCAGGCCGACGCAGCGCGCGGCGGCGGCCTCGTTGCGCTCCTGCGCCGCCGCCAGGCGCTCCCAGTCGACGTCGCTGTCGCTGTCGCCGGACGCCGGCTCGGATGCCTGGCGCTCGGCGAAGGCGGTGACGGCGGCGTTGTAGCCTCGGACCGGCCGCGCACCGTCGATCCGTTCGGTGTTGGTGCTGTAATCGACCGGCGGATCGTCCGGCCAGTCGATCGCTCCGTCGCGACGCCACGCCTCGAACCCGTTCAGGGCGTCGAAGCAGCGGGTGACGAACCAGACCTGGTAGGCCTCCGGATAGGACGACCAGGTGCCGCCGAGGACGATCAGCTCGACCTTGTCGACCGGATGGCCGATGGTGTGGAGCGCCCGCAGTCGGGACAGAGTCTGCCGGTACGGGTCGAAGCGGTGCTCGGCGGCGCGCTGCGCGCCCGGCTCGTCGGAGAGGTAGCTCTTCGGCATACGGACGTCGGAAGGGCAGAAGATGCAGCGGCCCGGGCACGGATACGGCTTCGTCAGCACGGTCACGGGGGCGACGCCGCTCAGGGTGCGGATCGGCTTCATGCGGATCTTGGCGGCGAAGCGACGCTCGTCGCGTCGCCAGCCCCGCTCGGCGTTGAGATGACGGAAGCCGGCCAGGATCTCGGCCTTCGAATAGAAGCCGCATCCGTTCTTGGGATAGCGGCGCAGTAGACGCTCGTAGGCCGGTCGGGTCCACTCGTCGAGCGCCTCGAGCTCCTCGATCAGGGCCGCGAGGGTCTCCTCGTGGCGCTGCGGCTCGAACCGGTAGGATGACTCGATCATCGGTCGGCTCGGTGGTGGGGTCGGATCGGTGAGGGAGCCCAGACGACATGGAACGACGGACGATCCGGCGCCTCGACGCGATCAATCGGGAGTTCTACCAGCGCCATGCCGAAGCGTTCGACGCCACGCGGCGACGGCCCTGGGACGGTTGGAAGCGGGTGGTCGATCATCTGAGCGCCCTCGAGCGCCCCTCTATTCTAGACGTCGGTTGCGGCAACGCGCGCTTCGGCCTGTTCGCCGAGCGCCGGCTCGGTCGTCCGGTGGACTACCTGGGCATCGACCGTAGCCGGCCTCTGCTCGAGCGCGCCCGTCGTCGGGGCCGATCGGCCTGGCGATGGCTCGAGGCCGATCTGGTGCGCCACGGCCTGCCGGCGGCGCTCGGTCGCCGGCGGTTCGACCTGGTGGCGTGCTTCGGGGTGATGCACCATCTGCCCGGTGAGGCGCTCCGTCGCGAGCTGTTGACGGCGATGAGCCGCCACGTCGGCGCCGCCGGTCTGCTGGCGGTCTCCTTCTGGCAGTTCGGGGATCACGCCCGCTTCACCGGGCGGGCGGTCGAGCCGCGCAGCCTCGACGAGGACAGCCTCGACCTGGATGACGAGATGGAGCCGGGCGACTACCTGCTGCCGTGGGGCGAGAGCGCCGACGGCGCGACCTCGGCGAGCCTGCGCTACTGCCACCACAGCGATCGGGCCGAGGTCGAGAGACTGCTCGCCGGATCGATGAGCGGTGAAGGGTTCGAGCCGGTCGACGCCTTCGTCGCCGACGGTGCGAGCGGCGCGCTGAATCTCTACCGCTTGCTGCGACGCGTCGGCGGTTGAGTGGGGGGCCGTTCCTGGAGGACCGCCGGTGCCCGGCCCTCGCTGCCGGGCAGCTCGAAGTCGAAGAGTCGGGCGACCAGGGGCGCGATGTCGAGCAGCCGTACCTCCTCGAGCTCCGTTTGCGATCGGATGCCGGCACCCCAGGC
>JAWVZD010000020.1:0-10273 GCA_033722395.1 Thermoanaerobaculia bacterium
AGCTACGCTCGAGCAGCCGCGAGTGCAGGTAGAAGACGTCGCCCGGATACGCCTCGCGACCCGGCGGGCGCTTCAAGAGCAGCGAGAGCTGGCGGTAGGCCTGAGCTTGCTTCGACAGGTCGTCGTAGACCGCCAACGTGGCGCGACCCTGGCTGTACATGAAGTACTCGCAGATCGCTGCGCCGGCGTAGGGGGCGATGTACTGCAGTGGCGCCGGATCGGACGACGAGGAGGTGACCACGACCGTGTAGTCCATCGCACCGTGCTCACGCAGCCGGTCGATCAGGCCGGCGACGGTCGACTCCTTCTGTCCCACGGCGACGTAGACGCAGATCACGTCGCCGCCCTTCTGGTTCAGGATGGTGTCGATCGCCACCGCGGTCTTGCCGGTCTTGCGGTCGCCGATGATCAGCTCGCGCTGGCCGCGGCCGACCGGAATCATCGAGTCGATCGCTTTGAGGCCGGTCTGCAGCGGCTCGTTCACCGGCTGGCGCGCTGCGATTCCCGGCGCCTTGAACTCGAGCGGCCGGCGGTACGGCGTCTCGATCGGGCCGAGGCCGTCGAGCGGACGGCCGAGGGGGTCGACCACTCGGCCGATCATCTCGTCACCCACCGGGATCGAGGCGAGCTCGCCGGTGCGCCGCACCTCCTCGCCCTCCTTGATCTCCAGGTAGTCACCCAGGATCACCGAGCCGACCGAGCTCTCCTCGAGGTTGAACACCTGCCCGCGAGCGCCACTCTCGAACGCCAGGAGCTCGCCGGCCATGGCGTTGGTGAGCCCGTAGATGCGCGCGATACCGTCGCCCACCTCGAGAACGCGGCCGACCTCGCCGAGGTCGACTTCACTGCGATACTGCCGGATCTCCTCCGAGATGACCGACGAAATCTCGTCTACTCTGAACTTCATCGCCTAATCCTCTTTCGGGTCGCCACCGCGCCTCACTCGGCTTCGACGGTGTACTCCTTCTTGCTGATCAGCTCTAGGGAGACACGCTCTGCCAGCTTGCGGCTCAGCGCGTCGAGCTGCTGCTCGAGACTCATGTCGATCTTCTCGCCGCCGATGCGAAGTACCAGGCCGCCCAGGACATCCGGCTCGACCGTCTCCTGCAGGACGCCGGTCTTGCCGGTGATCTCGCTCACCAGCTCCAGCAGACGCTCGCGCGTCGGCTCGCCGAGCTCGATCGCGCTGGTGACGTCGACCTCGATCTCTCCTCGCAGCTCGCGCAGTTCCCGTCGGTAGGCCTCGGCGATCTCCGGCAACAGGTCGAGGCGCCCCTTGCGGTTGACTACCTGCAGGGCGTCGACCAGCAGATCGCTGGCGCGCCCGCGGAGTGTCGCCTCGAGGCTGTCGCGCCGCACCGCCGTGTCGACCAGCGGACTGGAGAAGAACCGGGTGATCTCATCGCCCGACTCGATCACCGAGACCAGATCTCGGAGCTCCTCGTAAAGGCTCTCCTCGGCACCGCTCTCGCGCGCCACCTCGAGCATCGAGCGCGCGTAGAGGCGTGCCACGCCGAGTCGCGCTGGATCGGTCGTCTTCTCCATCTCGCTTCCGGCCTAGTTCCCGGCCGATCTCCGCTCGCGGATCGCGGCGAGGGACTCGTCGATCAGGCGCTGGTGGTCCTCCGCCCGGAGCTCGCGCCGGACGATCTTCTCCGCCACTCCCGTCGCCAGCTCGCCGGCGATTCCGAAGAGCTCCTTGACCGCCCCCTCCTTGGCGAGCTCGATCTCCCGACGTGCGCGCGCGACGATCTTCTCGGCCTCCTGCTTGGCCTCTTCCTCGACTCGCTGAGCGACCTGCTCGGCGTCGCGGCGTCCCTCGTCGACGATCTCGGTCGCCTCGGCGCGGGCCGATGCCAGGCGCGCCTCGTACTCCTTCAGTCGCGCCTCGGCCTCTTGCCGATTCTCCTTCGCCTCCTCGAGCGACTCGCGGATGAACTGCTCGCGTGCCTGCAGGCGCTCCAGGATCGGCCCCCAGGCGTAGCGGCCCAGCACCCAGAGCAGCAGGACGAAGGTGACGACCGTCCACACCATGTTGCCGAGGTCGCCGGCGAAGATGCTCGGCTCGCCACCCTCGGCCGCCGCGGCGAGCGCCGGCAGAGCACCCGTTGCGGCCATCGCCAGAGCTGCTAAGACTCTCTTCATCGTTCCCATTCCTTCGAGGTCCCTCGGCGACACGGAGCGGCGCTCGACCGGCGCCGCTCCGGGCCGCAGAGGACCTCCCACGGCTCGAACTCCTTACGGATTCGCGAACCAGATGACGATCAGGGCGAAGAAGGTCGCGCCCTCGATCAGCGCCGCGGTGAGGATCATCGGACCGAAGATCTGTCCGGCCACCTCCGGCTGACGCGCCATCGACTCGACGGCGCTGCCACCGATGCGGGCGATGCCCGCTCCGGCACCCATGATCACCAGGCCCGAGCCGACACCGATGCCGACCTTCCACAAGCCGTTGCCGAGCGCCCCGGCGTCGAAGGCCGCAGCACCGTCCCCCTCGGCCGCCATCGCCGGCGTCGCGCCGACGAACATCAGCGCCAGGCCGGCGACCACCAAGCCGAGCATGATTCTCGAAGCTCTCACGTTTCTCATCGTCTCTCGTCCTCTCGGTCTGTCGTCCCGCGGGAGCGGACGACGGTTCGAATCGCCATCGCAGTCACGCCTCGTGGCCCCTCCTACCCGCTGTTCGGGGCATGGCGAACGGTCTCGTGATCGGTCCTAATGCGCCGCTGCCTCTCCGTGCTCGTCGTGGTGGAAGACCACCGCCATACCGATGAAGAGCGTCGTCAGGAAGGTGAAGATGAACGCTTGGAGCAGGGCGACGAACAGCTCGAGCAGCGACAGAGCGACGCTGCCCGCCACCACCGGAACCGCGATACCGAAGCCCATCACCAGGCCGGCCGAGCCGGCCGAGATGATGAACCCGGTGAGAACGGCGAGCACCATGTGTCCCGCCACCATGTTGGCGAACAGTCGCACGGTCAGGGCGAAGATCTTGGCGAACAGGCCGGCGATCTCCACCGGCACCAGGATCGGCGCCATCCACAGAGGACCGGGGCAGAAATGCTTGATGTAGTCCATCTTCCCGATCCTCAGGCCGTTGACGACGATCATCAGCAGGGTGATCAGCGACATCGTCCCCGCCACCCAGATGTTGGCGGTCGGAGTGCCGCCGATGTGCAGTCCCTCGATGCCGAACCAACGTCCCACCACCGGACTGATCGAGCCCAGCGGCACCATGCCCAGGACGTTCATCGTCAAGACGAAGAAGAACACCGTCCAGATGAACGAGATGAAGCGGTCGGTGTGCTCCTCCAGGAGCGGCCGCGCCACGTCCTCGCGCAGGTACTGACAGGTGACCTCCATCATGTTGGCGAAGCCGGTCGGCACCAGGGCGTCGAGCTCGTCTCGTTCCTTCCGCTTGCGCCTGAGAGACAGCGGCAGGAAGAAGGCCAGCACGAAGAACGCCAACAGGATCATCGAGATGTGATCGCTGAACAGGGTCACGGCGCCCTCGGGCGTCAACGGCCCGAGATCGGCGTCCACCTGCTTGATCGGATGCTGGACGATATGGTCCAGGGGACTGCCCGTACTCACAGCGAGTCTCTCGACGAAAAAGCCTTGAAATGTCGTTTGTTCCCGGGCTCGGAAGCCTGGCGACGTCTCGCCTGGCCCTCCGGACGCGGCGGGCGTATCTTAGTTGGCCATCCGGGAGTATACAAGCTTGTGAAGTTCGTCACAAACTACCCATGGCGCGCATCGCGTAGAGGGTGTCGACGACCAGCAGCGCCAGGTAAGCGATCACCAGCCAGACCAAGAACGGGCCGGCCACCACCCCGGCCCACCACACCATCGGCAGCGACAGGACGACCACGACGACCAGCCTGACCAGCATCGACGACAGCACGATCTGCGGCTTCGGCCGGGCCGCCCGCCGCGCCAGAAAGACCGGCACGCCTCCGGCCGCCGACGCCAGGCCGACCACCACGAGCGCCGCGCCCATCGCCACGATCCCCTCGGCGCCCGCCAGCCGGCGCGTCGGCAGGTAGCCGAGTGCGGCGAGGCCGACCGACACCGCTATCACCGCCAGTAGGAAACGGCCGAGCTCGCCGGCGGCCGAGGGCGCTCGCGGCGACGTCATCCGCCGGTCCCCGTCCTGCTCCCGGTCCCACTCTCGTCGCGCCGCGGCGTGGTATCCCCTTCGACGCCCTGCGGTCGCTCTCGCTCCGTTCGTCGCGCCATCGCCTTCTGACCGGCGCGCACGAAGTTGACCAGGCCGCCGACGATGCCGATAGCCGCACAGACGATGATGCCCCACGGCTCGGTGCCCCAGCGATGGTCGATCCACCAACCGAGCGCCGTCGCTACGGCGACGGAGGCCGCCAGGTCGAAGCCCAGTCCCGCCAGGCTCATATCCGAGCGCTCGATGACCCTCTTCAGCACGGTGTCGGTTCTCCGGTCGCTGCGCCGCCGGCTGCGTACCCTCGGCTCCGTACCCGGGGGAACTCGTCAGTACTCGACCAGGATCTCGGTTCCCGGATTGGCGTCGCGGATGCCGAGAACGACGGCTCGGCTCCCCCGGCGGTAGGTGCCTCGCGCCGCGTCGCCCTCGATCCGCGTCCAGCCCGACCGGGCCAGCTCCACCTCCATACGGTCGCGCACCAGAGTCGACGCGTCGGGCGAGAACAGCAGGACGTAGCGGCCCTCTTCGGCGTCGCCGAAATCGGTCAGGTTCGACGGGTCGTAGAGCGGCAGATCGGCGGGGAAATCGGACGGCAAGACGCCGCTGAAAGCCTCTCGGCGTTCCGGCGCCGCCTGATCGTAGATCGTCGTCAGCAGGGTCGTCCGCGCCGGCTCGACTTCGACCGTCTCGATGACGCCGTCGTCGGAGGACTCGTTCGAGGGACAGGCGAGAAGCAGCGTCGTCACGACCCCCAGTACACCCCGAGCGACGGCGGTCGGGAGTCTGTCGCTCGCTCGGAACCTAGTGCCCATCGGAAGCGCTTCCTCTCGCGGTGATGATCTGAATCGACCGGACTAATCTAGCACGTCGCCGGGGCGACTCAGGTGCGTCGGCAGCTCGTCGAGACGGGCGAGGTCGCCGTCGATCCCGTCGCGTCCGAGCAGCAGCGCCCGCATACCGGCGGCGCGCGCCCCCTCGAGGTCGGCCAGGCGTCGATCGCCGATGTGGAGGACGGCCGCCGGCGCCAGCTCCAGCTCGACCGTCACCGCCTCGAAGATCGCCGGATGGGGCTTCTCGTAGCCGACCCGCCACGAGTAGACGATCGCTTCGAAGCGGCGCGCCAGGCCGAGGTCTTCGAGGAGATCCGGCAGGCGAGCGTCCCAGTTGCTCGTGACGACCAGACGCAAGCGACGCGAGGCCAGCCGGTCGAGGGTCGGTTCGACGTCCGGATAGAGCTCCCAGGCATCGGCGCGCGCGAAGCGATCGTAGAGCTCGGCGGCGGCGAACGGGCCGGGGTGGGCGATCTCCAGATAGGCTGCGATCCGTCCGAGGAACTCGCTCCAGAATCCCCGATCGCCGCCCGGGTGCGAGGCGAAGCGGTCGCGTCCGTCGACGACCCGGCAGGAGAGCTCCTTCCAGACGATCGGCACCAGCTCGCCGAGGCGTTCCGGATCGACCTCGACGCCGTGCCGCCCGAGCACCTCGGCATAGATCTCGGCCAGGCGCGGACAGTGGATCAGCGTCCCGGTGACATCGAAGCTCACCGCCGCGACGGAGCGGATCGGCGTCGGCTGCATCGTGTTAAGTTGACCCCTCCATGGCCGGCTCCACCTCGTCCGTTCGATTGCTCCTCGCCGCCGCGCTGCTGTCGGCGTGGCTGGTGGCGCTGCTCGCCGGGTGGAGCCTGGGGGGCGGAGTCCATCTCGCCCTCGTCGTCGCCGTCGCCGTCTTCCCGTGGCGGACGACGGCTCGCCGGTGAACGCTCCCGATCGGCTCTCTCAACGCCGCAGACCGCGCAGCTGATCCCACGTCCTGACGCTGGCCCAGCCGAGGAGCATCACCGCCGCTCCGACCAGGAGCGCCAGCACGAGCGGATAGTCGCGGCCGGTGAAGAAATAGGCGAACGTCACCACGCCGACCGCGGCCGGCACCCAGACCCGCTTACGCATGCCGTGCCTTCCACAAGCGCACCGGATTGGCCAACACACCGACACCCGACACCTCGACCTCGAGACGATCTCCATCCGCCAACGGACCGACGCCCGAGGGAGTACCGGTCAGCACCAGATCGCCCGCCTCGAGCGTCATCATGCGCGAGATGAAGGCGACGAGGTCGGCGATACCGAAGACCATCTGCCGGGTGCTGGCGCGCTGCCGCTCCTCGTCGTTGACACGAGTGACGATATCGAGATCGTCGAGCGGCGCCGCGATGCGGATCGCCGGTCCGACGGGGCAGAAGCTGTCGAACGACTTGGCGCGAGCAAAGGTGGCGTCACCGCGCTGCAGATCGCGCGCCGTGACGTCGCAGGCGGCGGTCACTCCGAGGATCGCCTCGGCCGCGAGCTCCGGCGTGGCGCGGCTCAGTCGCTGTCGCACGACGACGCCGATCTCGCCCTCGAACTGGACGTCGGAGCTCTCCGGGGGCAGTACCACCGGCGCCCCGGGGCCGACGACCGTGCCGGGTGACTTGAGGAAGAGCAACGGTTCCTCGGGAACGGCGTTGCCGAGCTCGGCGGCGTGCTCGGCGTAGTTACGGCCCACGCCGACGATCTTTCCCGGCCGCACCGGCGGCAGCAGGCTGGGCAGATCGCTGCCGACGACGCGCCCGTACTCCCACTCGTCCGGCGGCGTGTCGAAGGGGTCCGAGTAGAGGAAGCGCACCGCGCCGGCGGCATCCTCGACGGCGTAGAAGCCGTCCGGCCCGAGTCGGAAGAGTCTCATCGAGAACATTCTACTGACCCCACGCCACCCCCGACCGCAATCGACCGGCCCGGCCAGGGGCCCTCGCCTAGGCGAGCGGCGTGCGGCGCCGCAGCAGCAGCCAGAGGAAGAACGGTCCCCCCATCAACGCCGTCAGCACCCCGACCGGTAGCTCGGCCGGAGCCATGACGGTGCGCGCCGCCAGGTCGGCGACGGCCAGAAACGCCCCGCCGCCGAGAAAACAGGCGGGGAGGAGCAGCCCGTGGGTGTGGCCGACGAAGCGGCGCAGCATGTGCGGCACGATGAGACCGACGAACCCGATCGGTCCGGTCACCGCCACCAGAGAGCCCACCATCAGCGACACCACCGCCAGGACGCTCCAGCGCACCCGATCGAGATCGAGGCCGCGGCTCGCCGCCACCTCCTCGCCCGCCAGCAGCAGGTCGAGCCCCCAGCGTCGCGCGAACAGGAAGAGCGAGCCGGCCAGGGCCCACGGCGCCACCCAGCCGACCTCGCGGTAGCCGACCACCACCAGGCCGCCCATCATCCACCGCACCATCCGGAAGCTGCGGGTGAAATCGGTCTGATACTGGATGAAGAGGATGAGCGCCGAGCAGGAGAGCGAGATGGCGATGCCGGCCAGAAGCAGCGTGGCGCTGTCGGCACCGCGCTCGGTGCGCGCCAGTGCGACCAAGGTGGCCCCGACGGCCGCGGCACCGGCGAAACTCGCCAGCGCCACCGCTGGCAGGCCGCCGAAGCCGCTCCACTCGCCGATGTGCAGCGCCAACACCGCGCCGAGCGCCGCTCCTCCGGCCACTCCGAGCGTGTAGGGCTCGGCGAGCGGATTGCGGAACAGGGTCTGGAAGGCGGTCCCCGAGACCGCCAGCGCGGCACCTCCCACCAGCGCCAGAAGGACGCGCGGCAGGCGCATCTGCCACAGGATGGTGGCGTCGATCGAGCCGCTGGCGAGCGCCGCGTCGAGATCGAGCCGGCCGGGCCCCAGGAGAGGCGCCGCGAAGAGCACCGCGAGCCAGAGCACTGCCAGGACGCCGAGGGCGCCGTTCCCCTTCACCGGCGGCTCCTCACGGCTGGAGCCTCGGCAGGACGTAGCGTTGCGGCGGCTCGACCACGACCTCGAACGGCACATCGAAGACCTGCTCGAGACGCGCCGGCACCAACACCTCGTCGCCCGGCCCCTCGACCACCAGGTCGCCGCGGGAGAGCGCCAGCACCCGATCGGCGAGCCGAGCGGCCAGGTTGAGATCGTGCGTCGTCAGCACGACGGCGCGCTCGTCGCCGGCCGAGAGATCGAGCAGGAGCCGCGCCACCTCCTGCTGATGCTTCGGATCCAGATGCGTCGTAGGCTCGTCGAGGAGCAGGACGTCGGTCTGCTGGGCGAGGGCGGCGGCGATGAACACCGCCTGCCGCTCGCCGCCCGAGAGTTCGTCGAGCGGCCGGCCGACGAAGCCTTCGAGGCCGACGCGTTCGAGCGCCCCGAAGGCTACGGCCCGGTCCTCGGCGCTGGGACGCATCTGCCAGGCCGACAGATACGGGAAGCGTCCCAGGAGCACCAGCTGCTCGACGGTGAGCGGGATTCGCGCCGGTCGGATCTGCGGTACGTAAGCGACGTGTCGCGCCAGGCGGCGCCGGCCGAGCCGGGCGTACGGCACACCGTTCCAGCGCGCCTCGCCGGTGGTCGGCGCGAGCAGGCCGGCGAGGAGGCGCAGTAGAGTCGTCTTGCCGGCACCGTTCGGCCCGACGACGACGACGCACTCGCCCGCGGCGACCTCGAACGACAGTGGCGCCAGGATGCGCTTCCCGGCGACGCTCCAGGAGATCCCGTCGGCGCAGAGCCTCATCGACCGACCGGGTGGGCTAGTAGCCGCACGCTTCGAGGGCGGCGCGCAGCTCGTCGTAGAGCCGCGGCAGCCGCGGCCCCGGCAGCATGACGTAGTCGCCGCCGATGACGTCGTAGCAGCCGCGCTCGAACGCCGGCACGCCGTCCATCATCCGCCAGTCGTCGCGCAGCGCTCGCCGGACCGCGGGCGTCGCCTCCTCCGAACGCAGCTCGATGACGGCTTCCGGGAGGCGCTGCATCACCTCCTCCAAGCTCACCTGCGGATAGAGCGCCTCGGCGTCGGAGAAGACGTTGATCGCGCCGAGCCGGACGAGGAGCTCGTGGTAGAAGGTCTGCGGCCCGGCGCTCAGCATATCGGTGAGCGTCCCTCTCGAGCGCGACACCGCCAGCAGTACCCGGGGTTCGCGGTCGAGTGGCCGCGGCGCCAGGGCGGCCCGCCAGTGCTCGACGAACGCCTCGCCGCGCGCCTCGACCGAGAATCGCCGGGCGATCGCCAGAGCGGCCGTCTCGATGTCGTCGAGGCTCTCGCTCGGCACCGTCAGCACCTCGACCCCGATGCGCTCGAGATGGGCCGCGAGCTGCTCCTCGCTCGGCAGCAGGATGGCGAGCTCGGGCTCGAGACGAGAGATCTCCTCGAGATGCGGATCGAACAGGCCGCCCAGCTTCGGCTTCTCCTCGACCTCCGGCGGCCAGCGGCAGTAGTCGCCCACCCCGACCAGTCGATCGCCGAGCTCGAGCTCGTAGAGCAGCTCGACGACGCTCGGAGCCAGAGCGACCACCCGCTGCGGATCGGCGACTCGTCCGTCGGCGGCCGGGTCGGCCCCGCGTGTACTCCGATCGCCGCAGGCGACGAACCCGACGACGACCGCTGCGATGGCGGCAACGGCGAACGATCTCTTCACGGCAGTTCGACCTCCCGTCCGATCCGACGACGCCCTCAGGGCAGCTCCACCTCGAGTCCGACGATCGCCGTACGACCCGGCGCGGGGAACCCCAGAACCTCCTCGTACATCTCGTCGGTCAGGTTGCGGAGCCTCGCGTACGGCGACCAGCGCGCCGACGCCTCCCAGGTCAGGGCCAGATCACCGACCAGGTAGTCGCCATTGGTGGCGCGAGCGAAGGTTACAGGATCGAGGTCGTCCCGGTCACCGACGTAGCGCGCCACCGCCTCGATGACCCAGCCGGTGGGACGCAGCGTGAGCACCAGATCGGCGCTCTCCTCCGGTCGCCTCAGCAGCGCCTCGCCGCTCGCCAGATCTTCGGTGCGGAGCGCCGTCGCGCCGAGCCGCAGTGCCGCGATGCCGCGCCGGTAGCCGACCGCCAGCTCGACCCCCCGGCTCTCGGCCCGCCCGATGTTGACCGCCGTGAAGGTCAGCGGATCGCCGTCGATCAGATTCTCGAAGTCGGTCGAGAACCAGGTCGCGGCGAACGACCAACGCCGGCCGTCGAAGCGCGCCCCGGCCTCGAAGCTCTCGCTCTCCTCCGGCTCGAGCTCCGGGTTGCCGAAGAACGGAAAGAAGAGCTCCCCCAAGGAC
>JAWVZD010000021.1:0-10102 GCA_033722395.1 Thermoanaerobaculia bacterium
GTCATCGAGGCCGGCTCGCACGAAAGACGCCCCCGATGGACGAAGGTCGGCCGCTGGGTCTCGTCCCAGGCGGCCCGATTCGAGATCATGTAGGGGAACACACCGCCGACGTCCGGCTTGGCGACCCACTCGAGGAGGGTCTCCATGCTCTCGATCGGCATCGGAACGATGTCGTTCGCCATCAGGCCGACGAACTCGCCGTCGACGCTGCGCCAGCCGAGGTTGTAGCCCTCGACGAAGTTGAGCTCTCGACCGTCGTGGAGATAGCCCACTTCGAGCCGCTCGCAGACCGCCTCCATCTCCCGACACGGCGAGGCGCTGCCGTCCACCAGCACCGTCTGTCGCACCACCGGATTGCGGCGCAACAGGCGGAGCGACACCTCGGTCGAACAGGCCAGGAGCTCCCGGGTCGAGCGATCCGATGCGGCGCCGCAATAGAAGTTGACGACGATATCCAGCGCGCCCGCGCTGACGGCTCGATCCGACGTCACGATTCCTCCTTCCCGGCGGTCGCGTTCCGCTCTCGCAGAGAGAGGAGCCAGCCCTTGAATCGACTCAGAGCCAAGACGACCCGGCGGGGCCACTCCATGCGCAGCCAGAGCCTGCTCAGCCACAGGAGCGGTCCGCGCCTCCCGGCCACGTTCAGACGGTGGTAAGCCGGTTGGAGGAGGTCGACCTGGCGCTCCCGGAACCGACTCGACAGGGCGAAATCCGTACACTCCAGCTGGGGCGCGAACCAGAGGGCGTACTCACCGACCGCCGAGGCCCCCTTGAACAGGTAGTCCGATCGCGCCAGCAGCAGCACGTCCAGCAGCACGTCCTCTCCGAGCAGGGCCCGCGAGCGCTCGATCGGCAAGTTGAACGGCGCCACCTCGCCCTCCGAGCGCAGGCCGTCGGCGACCACGACGCGCTCTCCGAGCTCGCGGCGGAAGAGCTCGACGAACTGCTGCTGATCGGTGGCGAGAAATACCTTGTAGCGCTCGATCTCTCGTTCGGCGACGTGCTGTCGGATGCCCTCGACGTACTGCTCGGGTTCCGTCGCCTCGGCGTACGCGAAGTCGGTGCCGCGCACGTGAGCGCCGACGACATACTCGTTCGCCAGGTGCTCGCGGAAGAACGCCTCGGCGCGCCGGCGAAAGATCGGTAGCGGCCGCACGAAACGCGCCACGAAAGTTCGGCCGAGGGCTCGCTTCTCCGCCATCCAGGCCTCGGGGTCGGCCGGGGGCTCGTAGGCCCAGAAGGTCGCGATGCGCTCCGGGTCGCGCAGGTGGTGGTAGAGAGTCTCGTGGAAGTCGAAGCGATGGACCGACCAGCCTTCTCGTGCGCGCCGCTCTTCGAACTCGCCGTACGAGATCCGCATGACGGGCTCGAAATAGTACTCCCAGACATTGGGACCGCGCTCGGCGTCGAAGAACTGCGGGCTGCTCTCTTCGTCCAGCAACACCACCGGCAGGCGATCGAGCTCGAGCGCTCGGCGCACCCCGTTGAGCGCATAGGTGATCGAGGCGCAGAAGCCGGCGTTGCGGTCCTGATGCGTGACCACCTGCACGCCCGCGTACCGATGGCCGTCTACGAGGGGACCCGTCACCCGATCCGGCGGCTAATGCCGCGCTCCGAAAGCTTCGCCCTGTCGCTCGATGCTGGTACACCCACCATCGTCAGACTACCTCTCTAGATCCCCAGCCGATCCAGATCGACCGGGCCGTGCACGAACCATTCATGGTACTTCCCGATCAGGTCCCGCTTGCGCACCAGGTCGAGCAGGTTCCGAGCCTGCCCAGCGCGAATGTTCCGGTGTGTCTTATCCGGCTCGGCCAACAACACCGTGCGAGCGAGACTCGCTCCGTTGTGGATCAACGCGTCGCAGCGACGCAACAGGAGATACTCGACCACCGCCTCCTCCCCGTTGAGGGCGGCCACCGCGGGATCCTCCGCGATATAGCCCGGCATATGCGCTCCTGTCGGCCCGGAGCCCGCCGCCGTGCCCTCGGTGTGCATCACCGTGGCATACCCCAGCACCCGGTCGCCGAACTCCGAGCGGGCCCACGCCAGCGAGGCGGCGTCGTCAGTAGCCACCAAGATCGCCGCATCGGGCCGACGCCGCAGTTCTTTGGAGATGCCGGCGCCGAAGCGATCCAGCTCCACTACGCCACCGCGAAACCGCGCCACGACGTCGGTTCCGCGGATGTGGACCCCGATCACCGGCCGACCGTCGAGATACCGACGTCCGAACTCTTCGGCCTTCGCTCGCAGGTAGGCGCGCGGCCGCACGAAGGCTCGGATCACTCGGGCCGCCCTACGGCGCAAGCTCGGTCTCGGATCGAAGCTGCCGCAGGGGATGCGGAGGCTCAATCCCCAGAGCGACGGATGGTCGCCGAAATGATTCGACAGGTAGACCGAGGGATCCAGCTGGAGGCCGACGCTCTCGACCTCCTCGGGCGGGAAGAGCACCGTTTCCAATCGGTCGCGCGCGTGGCGGGGTATCGCCGAGCTGTCGTAGTCCGGTATCACCGGCTCGAAGTAGTACTCCCAGACGTTGTCGCGCCCGCGGTAGCCGTCGGGGTGCCAGTAACAGCAGTTACGGCCGAAATAAACGATCGGCACGTACCCGAGAGCGAGCGCTCGCGGCACGTTGGAGACGACCTGCTGCACGAGCGAGAAGAGGCCGACGTCGCGCTCGCAGATGATGAAGATCTTCTCCATTGCAAGAGTATCGATCGCTGGCTCGTCCGAAAGCCTTATCAGCTCCGGCGGCGGCGAGGCGAGGCGCCGCCGGCGCCCGACGGAGCGCTGGGTCGAAAGATCACGGCACCGTCTCCAACCACCCGAGGCGATCCGAGCCCACCCGCTGGACCTCCCACAGCGCCGCCACGAACTGCTCCTCCTCCCCGGCCCGATGAGGCGACCAGAACTCCCAGACCACCTCGTGATCCGGAGTGACCTCGAAGGCGCGCCCTTCGTCGGTTACCGTGATCAAGCGATTCCCGTTCGGCAGCGCCTGCACGGTGCTGCAGCACCAACTGTAGAACCGTTCCTCGTCCGAGCCTCCATACTCCCACACCACCGAGCCGTCGAGCGGATCCACTTCGATCACCCGCGACGCCTGCCGTGAGCGACCGTTGTCGAACAGCAAGAGGCGCCCGTTGGGGAGCAGCGAGGGGTCGTGCTGCCCGTCGAAGAGCCCGCTCAGGGCCCAAATCAGCTCGCCATCCCCCAAGTCGAGAAGGCCTACGGTATTGGTGAACGGAAACGAGACCAGGACCGCCTGATCGCACGCCACCTCGATCGGGGGAATGCACCCTCCGGCGAGTGGCTCCAAGGTGTTGGTGTGGAACATCTCCACCGTCTCGTGGGTGGAGACGAGCCCTGGTGGCGTCGGCACCGAGTAGAGCCCGTAGTAGCGCGATTCTCGCACCGCCTCCACGATCGAGGCGCGCGACACCGGTCGACCGTCGCCGTCCAGCCTGACGACGAAGTCCTCGAGCAGGATCACGCTGCGATCCTCGACCTCGAGTGGTCGCGCAGCGCGCGTCAGCACGACCGCTCCACCGTCGGCCGTGGGGAAGAAGTCATGGTGTGCCGCCTCGCGCAGCGACCAGATCACGCGGGAGTCGCGCCCCAATTTGACGATTCCCAGTCCCTCGAAGATCGCGATCAGCGAGCCGTCCGCCAGGAGATCGACGCGACGAAGGGTGTGCTGATTCTGGTTGCGCGACTCGGCCGGCTGGTCGGGAAATACGACGTCGAACTCGACGCGCCAGCGGTGCACGATGTCGCCGTCCGCGGTCATCAAGAGCGCTTCGGGGGCATGGCCCGAGGAGTAGAGGTTGAGCCCGGCGTACACCCGGCTGCGATCCGAGATCAGCACACCGGCCTCACCGGGCCGGCGCCGACTGGTCGAAAGATAGCCCAACGCCTCGATCTCCCCGAGACGTTCCGCCGTGACGGGTCCGGCGCCACCGGCGCGATCGTCCAGACGATGCCAGTACCCGGGAGGCCTGCTCTCGCCGTACAGCAGGCCGCGAGCCGTGAAGTACAACCACTCGATCTGTTCGTACGGGAAGCTGCGCCGCCAGTGGGTGGCGAAGCCCAGGACGAAGGCGGTGAGAAGCGCCAGAACGATCAGCGCGCTTCGCCAGATCGGTCGCAGAGACGATCTCCCCTCAATCCTCGATCGTCTCGACGGCGGAGATCGTCTCCTCGACCGAGCCCATCTGGAGCTGCCACATCTTCCTATAGTACTTACCGTTGCGCAGCAGATCTTCGTGCGTGCCCTGCTCGAGGAGTCGGCCGTGATCGAGAACCAGGATCCGGTCGGCCGTACGGACGGTCGACAGGCGGTGGGCGATGACGACCGTCGTACGACCACGCCGCAACGCCTCGAGCGCCGCCCGAATGTGCTCCTCGCTCTTCGAGTCGAGGCTGGACGTCGCTTCGTCCAGCAACAGGATCCGCGGATCGGCCAGAATGGCGCGGGCTATCGTCACCCGCTGGCGCTGCCCGGTCGAAAGGCGGATGCCCCGCTCGCCGACGACGGTCTCCCAGCCTTTCGGAAAGCTCTCCGCGAACTCGTCGCAGTGCGCCAGACGACCCGCGGCGATCGCCTCCTCGCGACTCGCCTGCGGCAGGCCGAAGCGGATGTTCTCGAGCACGGTCCCGTCGAACAGCAGGTCTTCCTGGAGGACGACGCCGAGAAAGCGGCGGTAGTCGGCCTGGCGCAGATCCCGCAGGTCACGGCCATCGATCAGAACGCGCCCTCCGGTCGGTTCACCGAAGCCCAGGATCAGCCGAAGGATGGTGCTCTTCCCGGCCCCGCTCGGACCGACCAACGCCGTCGTCTCTCCCGGCAGCGCCACGAAGCTGAGTTCGTGGAGAACCGGGCGCCCCGCCTCGTACGCATAGCGGACCCTGTCGAAGCGGACCTCCCCGGCCACTTCGTCCACCGGCTCGCGATCGGCATCTCCCGCGATCTCGCTCTCGTTCTCCTGCAGTCGCGCCATGCGGTCGAGGCTCGCCAGCGCCCGAGCCATCTCGGACGCCATGCCGACCGCCTCGTTGAGCGGCGCCACCAGTACGGCGAGGAAGGCCACGAACATGACCAGATCGCCGAGGGTCATGACGCCGCCAGAGACGAAACTGGCACCCAGGGCCATCACCGTGACTCCGATCAGACCGAGCCCGACCGTGCTGACCGACGTGAGCAAAGAGGTGAGGGACAGAATGCTACGAGAGCGGCGCAGGATCTCGTGCACATCGCGAGTGAACGTCAGATCGGCGCGCTTTTCGGCCGTGTACGCCTTGACGACCCGCACTCCACCCAAGAGCTCGGTCAAGCGGCCGTACGACCGCACGATGATCTCGTGCTGCTCCCCGTAGAGCGGACCGAGCCGGAGAAAACCACCCACTTGCACCGCAGAGAACACGACCACCAGCACTACGACCAGCAGCGCCAGGTGCCACTCGAGATAGAAGAGGACGGCGGCCGCGACCGCCGCGGTGAGCAGGCTGCCGACGAATCGGACCAACCCCTCGCCGACGAGATAGGTCAGGCCTTCGGCATCGAAGAAGATGCGCGAGGCGAGCTCGCCGCTGCGGCCGCGATCGAAGAACGGCACCGGCAGCCGCATGACGTGCGCCATCATTCGACGCCGCGCCTCGGTCACGGTGTGCAGTCCGGTCACGCCGATGAGCTGTGCGAGGCCGTACCCCGCGATCGCCTGGACCAGCGTAGCCACCACGACGGCCGCCAGGATCCAGCCGAGAATCCCCATCCGGCCGCCTAGGATGACCTCGTCGATCACGAACTTGGTGCTCGCCGGCAGCACCATCGAGGCGCCGCGCGCGATGACGAGCAGCCCCAAGCCACCGACCAGCCGCCACCGGCGTTCCCAGAGCAGGCTCTGCAGGTGCGGTACCGCTCTGTGCACCAGCGCCCGCGCCGCACGCCAGTTCTCGACCACGAGCGACTTCATCGACACAGCATCTCACCCATTTCGTCGCCAGCGCCGAAGGCAGAGCTCGTGGCGGTACAGACGGCCGAGGTGCCGCAGGTAGAGCCAGCGCTGGCGCAGATCGAGCTTACTCTCTCCGTGGCGCCGCGTGCCGAACAGGATCGGCACTTCCACGACGGCGCGACAGTCGCACCGGACGATGAGCTCCAAGGCAATCTTGTACCCCACCGGATCGAGCCTGACGGCCTTTTCGACGGTCTCCCGGCGCAGGGCGAAAAAGCCCGACATCGGGTCGCGAACCGACGTCAATGGCCGCGCCAGGGCAGTCGCGATGACCGAATTGACCGAACGCAGGGACCCCCAACCCTGCTCGATGCCTCCCCCGGCGACGTAGCGACTCCCCAGGGCGAAGTCGGCCCCTTGCTCCAGAGCCTCGAGCAAGGCCGGGATGCGCTCCGGTGGGTGCGACAGGTCGGCATCCATGACCACGAAGACCTCTCCACGTGCCTCCTCGAAGCCGCGCAGTACGGCTTCGGAAAGCCCCCGCTCGTTCCGTCTGAGCACCAGGCGGAGCGGGTATCTGCGCGACAACTCGCGGCAGACCTCCTGAGTCCGGTCCGGGCTCGAGTCGTCCACTACGAGGATCTCGAATCGGGGCTCGGCCTCCCCGAGACTCTCGGTGATTCGAGGAATCAGCTGAGGAAGGTTGTCCGCCTCGCGGTAGGTCGGGACGATCACGCTGACTTGCGGGCGCATGAAACTACAGGGCCGGAGGCGCCGCGCGCCGCACGACGATCACCCCGTCACCGAGCGTACCGGGAAACGCCCTCTCGAGCTCGAACTCCTCCCGCAGTAACCGCATCAGGTCCGGCGCCTTGTCGGCCAGGTGCGCCGGAAAGGTATAGACCACCCAGGTAGCTCCACCGGTGGACCGCAAGGCTCGGAGCTCGCCCTCCGAGCGCGCCATCTTCCACTCCGGAGCGTAGTAGCCGAGATAGGCGCCGGCCGCCAGGTCGAGCGCCACGATCGTGTCGTTCGGTTGCCGGCGCGAGACCACCCAGTCGCGGGCACCCGTGAAATCTTGCTTCGGATAGCGATAGAGCGCCGGTAAGGCGGCCGCCGAGGCGACGACGAGCGCCGAGGTGAAGCCGACACCCCCCAGCCGACGAAGGGACGGACGCCGAAGAGCGCTCATGGCGGCTTCAGCGACGACTACGGCACCTCGCACGATCACCACCACTCCGAATCCCAACGCGCCGAAGAAGAAGCGCGGCCAGAGGCTGCGGCCGAACAAAAGCAGAGTCCCCAGGCAGAGCAGGCTCGGCAGAACGAAGAGTACAGTGACGAACGGATCACGCCGCGACAGGCTGACCAGCCCGACGACGGACAGCGCTACGACCACGGCGACGAGCATCTCCCCGAAGAAGAGGCCGGCGCCGAGGCGCCGCAGGGTCTCGACCAACAACCACCACGGCTCTCGCCACTCGAAATCGGCCAGGTCGACCGCGGCCGGATCCCGAAACAGAAACGCCAGGACTTGCGGCAAGAGAAGTGCGTAGACCTGAAAGGCGAGCGTCGCCGCAAGCAGGAAGCCTCCCAGGGATCGCCACGGAAACGATCGCAACTCCGAACGGCGCAAGAGCGCTAACGCGAGGGCGGCGATCGCATGGGCGGTCGGAACGAAAGCGAAGGTCAGGTGGAGCCACATGCCGACAGCCGTCGACATGGCGTAGGCGAACCAGGTGGTCAGCCGATCTCGCGACAGGGCTTCGAGCAAGAGCCAGGTCGAGACCAGTGTTGCGGCGAGGAGGCCGGTGTAGGCCCGGGCGTTCTGGGAGAACCAGATGTGATGATAGGAGACGGTCAGCAACGCGAGGGCGAGGATCGCCTCCCTGTTGCCGCTGACCCGCCGGGCGAGCACGAAAAGCGCTCCTAGGCCGGCCAGGCCGAACAGGATCGCGGGCAGGCGCAGAGCCGTCTCGCTCTCACCGAGCAGCGTGACCGAGGCTTTCGCCAGCAGCGAGTAGAGGAGGTGATTGTTGTCGGAGCCGAACTGGCCGAGGATCTCCGGCCAAGGGGGGCGAACGAACTGGGTCAGCGTGACGACCTCGTCGAACCAAAGATCGGTTCCCGAGCGGTAGAACCGCAGGGCGGCGGCCAGAGCGAGGAGGCCAACGACCGTCACCTTCTGACCCCCCGACAGCGACTCACCACGACCGGCTGCCGGACGGATCGGGCTCGCTGCGAGCCTCCGATCGGTCACCGCCAGAAGCAGCAACAACAGACCGTTCAGGAGGAGACCGAGGCGGAACAGATCGGCTCCTCGCTCGAGCGCGAGTCGGCTCTCGGACGAGCTTCCGGACAGAATCAGGGCATCGGTGAGCCTCGCGTCGATGGGAAGGGCTCCGCCTGCCAGCAGCAGCACCGCGACCACGACCAGCCCACGATTCGGCTTGACGGCTTGCAAAGCTTGCAGCCCTGGCGGGGTTCGAGCTCTCCCGGCGCGCCTACCGTGCGCCAACGGATGCGTGAAGATCGAGGAGTCTACCAAAGGAAGCGACCCCGTCCGATCACGAGAGCTTCGGGGCCGCTGGAGCGGCCCAGGCGGCGTGCTACCATTCGCCTTCCCTTCGCCGCCATGGTGCAGCTAGCGAAGTGCGGAGTCTCACGGAGCGTCCAGGCTGGTGGCTCGGTTCTAGGCGGAGGCGGAGACGGTGATCAATCATCGGCATCGCTTCATCTGCATCGACATCCCTCGGGTTGCAAGCCGGTCGCTGTATCTCAGCCTCCAGCCCGGCACGACCTATCTCGCCGACGACCTCGGAATCCCCTATCTAGAAGAGGTAAGGGGCAAGGCGAAGGCACGCATAGCCCGACTCGAGCCCGAGGTCTGGCGCGAGTACTACAAGTTCGCTTTCGTCAGAAACCCGTGGAGCCGCGCGGTGTCGATGTGGTGGTTCCTGGAGACGGGAGCGGTGAGGACTCGGCTCCCGGCTGCAGTCGCCTCGCTTCCCTTCGTCTTGAGATCCGATCGTCGGAGGTTTCTTCGCTTCCTGAAGAAGATACCCGGCTACCTTTCGGACGACCGGGAGGACTACTTCCACGAGCGCTGGCACGTCGCCCCTCAGCACGAACACCTGATCGATCCGCAAGGTGAGCTCGCGTTGGACTTCGTCGGACGCTTCGAGCACCTGCAGAGAGACTTCGACTTCGTCTGCCGACAAGTCGGTCTCGACGCGCGCCGACTCGAACATGTCCACAAATCCCGTTGTCGCCTCTACACCGATTACTACGACGAGGAAGCGAAGGATCTCGTGGCACAGATCTACGCTCGTGATGTCGAGACCTTCGGTTATGCCTTTCCCGAGACCGACCACGCCGCATCGCGGGAGGTCGACTGACGGCTCGGGAACTCTGGAGGGCTCTGCCTCCCTGGGTGCGGAACCTCCTCGGCCCCATCGTGCTGAGTGACTTCGTGGCCTTCTGGGCAGGGTTCGCGATGGGGTGGCTGCACCCCGGCATGCGGAATGTCTTCGGCGGCCCGATGAACGGCCAGCAAGCGCGCCGCCGGATGGTCGAGAGTCTCTGCGCGACCATCCCCTTCACCGACGCCGTCGAGACGGGAAGCTACCGCGGTGACTCGACCGGCTTTCTCGCTCGTGGCATCCCCGGCACGCTCTTCACCATCGAGCTACAACCGTTCGACTACGGGTTCTCGAAAGCTCGATATCTCTTGGTTCGCTCGGTCCGTTGCTTACGAGGGGATAGCCGCGTCGTACTACCGACGCTGATCGCCGGATCGGAGGGTCCGTGGCTCCTCTACCTCGACGCCCACTGGAACGAAGAGCTTCCGCTGATCGAGGAGATCGACTGCATCGGGAAGGCCGGTATCGCCGCCGTCCTGGTGATCGACGACTTCGAGGTACCTGGTGACCCCGGCTACGGCTTCGATGACTACGGCTCCGGCAAGGCGCTGCGCCTCGAGTTCATCGAGCCGGTCGTCCGCCGACACGGCCTGGCCGTCTTCTTCCCCGCCGTGCCCTCGGACGCCGAGACCGGTGCCTGCCGGGGTTGCGTCGTCCTGGCCACTCCGGATCTGGCATACCAGGTGGCCAAGCTGCCCACCCTGCGCCGATTCGAGGGGCCGACGA
>JAWVZD010000022.1:0-9900 GCA_033722395.1 Thermoanaerobaculia bacterium
ATTTCCTCACGTCTTGGTTGGGTCGGTCGCCCGCGCGCAGCGGCGGGGCGCTGCGCTGGGTCGCCACGTTGGTGTCGTTCCCACCGTAGAGGACCAGAGCCGGAACCGACAGGTCGCGCCAGTACGGCAGCGGATCGAAGTTCCCGACCGCGTCCCAGAACTCCTTCTGCCGCAGATGGACGATCGACCACGCCGAGAGCCGGGCGATTACGTCCGACAGACCGGGCAGAACCCCCATCTGGCGCAGATTGTGGGTCTCTTCGTAGACCAGGCTCTCGTGCATGGGCAGAGCACCTCCGACGACGTCGACGATCCAGTCGACCTCGGCGTGACGCGTCGCCACCAGCGGCGCGATCTTGCCACCTTGACTCATGCCGATCAGCCCGATCGAAGCGACCGGCACCTCCTCCTGCTGGCGAACGAACGAAACGGCCGCCGCGCTGTCCGTCGCCAGATCCTCGAGGCTCGCGGTGGCCCAATCCCCCTCGGACTCGACCGAGCCGCGTTTATCGGGCAGGAGGACGACGATGCCGCTCGCCTGGAGATGATCGACCAGAGTCAGGTACCAGCCGTTGTCCCTCCGGCTGGTCCCCGAGCCGTGGATGACGACGGCTGCCGGAAACGGACCGTCGCCTTCGGGGACGAACAGCAGCCCGGCCAGCTCGAGATCCTGCTCGGCGTTGCGGAAGCGGACCTCGCGGTAGCTCGTCTCCTCGAGCCGCACGAACTCGAAGCGGCGCGACTCCTCTTCGCCGCCCAGCTGCTGCGCGAGAACCGGCAGCACCAGCGCCAGGAGGAGGGCGAGGGACAGGATCCTGAAGGTTCTCTTCATCGTTTCGGACGCCCTGCCCAAAGCCTAGCGTGATTCGAGCCGTTCCGTTCGCCGTGTCGGAGCGCCGCGGACGGCGCGCATCCGTCGATAGGGACTCACCCCGGCTCGATCTCGGCACCCTCTGCGGCGAGGAGATCGGCCAACACCGAGCGGTGACAACGGCTCTCGTCGTCGCAGTAGCAGCCGACGGAGAGGTTCGTCCGTCGGGACAGGGCGGCGAGCAGGGCGATGAGCCTGCCGTTGTCGGGCTGCGTCATCTCGGCCCGGTACTTGCGCTCGAAGGCCCGCCACTCGGCCTCGGAGCTCGCCGACTGTGCCCGCTTCACCAGCTCGGCTGACGGGGCGAGCTGCGGCAGCCAGAGGTCGTACCAGTCGTCTTCGGCGAAGCGCTCCTTCGGCACACCGCGCGGCGGTCGCCGCACGGTGCCGATGCGCAGGCCTTCTTCGGCATGGCGCGCGGAGCCGAGTCGTACGACACGGAGGCTCAACAGACCTCCGAACGGTCGCCCGACGCCTCGGTCTCGATCACTCGGACGAGTCTCCTAAGTCTCGGCCGAGACACCCGCGCCCGATAGGTCGGCGACGCGCTTCCCCGAGCGCGCCTGCTTGACGATGCCGGAGAGCATGTCGCGGGCGTCGTCGAAGAAGGTGTAGAAGACCGGGATGACCAGCAGGGTGAGGAGTGTTGCGGTGGTGAGACCTCCGATGAGTGTCAGCCCGAAGCTGGTGTAGGAGAGGCCGATCTGCGTCGATCCGCTCATGGTGAGCGGGATCATGCCGCCGATGGTGGTCAGAGCGGTCATCATGATCGGCCGGAAGCGCCGCTCGGAGGCCAGGAGCAGCGCCCGCGTACGGTCGATGCCCTCGTGGCGCAGCCGGGTGACGTAGTCGATCAGTACGATGCCGTTGTTCACCACCACGCCGATCAGCAGGATAAGGCCCACGACGCCCAGGAAATCGATGTTCAAGCGCATGACGAAATGCGCCCAGTAGACCCCCAGGCTCGCCAGCGGGATGGTCAGGATGATCGACAGCGGCAGCACGAAGCTCTCGAACAGGAACCCCATCAGCAGGTAGATGAAGATCACCGACACGATGCCGGCGAAGAGCATCCCCTGCATGTCCTCGCTCATGCCCTGCAGTCGGTCGCCTTGGGCGAAGGCGACGCCTTCCGGTAGGTCGATCGCCGTAGCGAGCGCCATCAGGCGTCGGCGCGCCTCCTCTTCCTCACCCTCTTCGAGCTCCAGCGTGATCTCGCGCGAGATCTTCTTGTCGGTGCGGAAGATGCGCTGGGACGTGGCCAGATAGCGCGGCTCGGCGATCGAGGAGAGCTTGACGAAGGTGTCCTCCTCGGTCGGCACCGAGAAATCCTCCAGCTGGGCGAGCGACTCGCGATCCTCCTCCTTGAACCGCACGACCACCGGGATCTCCTTGCCGTCGCGACGGAAGCGCGGCAGGCTCTGGCCGCGCAAGGCATAGCCGACCACGGTCGCGACCACGGTCGGGTTGATCCCTTGGGTCTGGACCCGGTCCCGGTCGAGCACCAGGGCCATCTCGCTCGGCGAGTCGTCGGCCAGCTTCTTCATCCCCACGACGCCGTCGATCTGGAGGAACATCTCCTCGAGCTGGGTGGCGACGGCCTCCAGGATGTCGGCGTCCTCGCCCTCGAGGACGAACTTGTGCAGGTTCTGGTTGCGCGCCTCGTCGCCCTGCTGGTTCTCGTCGGTGTAGAGCCTGACGCCGCCCTTCTCCGGCAGCGCCGCCATCACCCGCTCGGTCGCCTCGCGCGGCGAGACCTCGTTGGTCCGCGGGCTCTTGAACCAGCCCTGAAACTCGCCGAAGGTGGCGCGGTGGAAGAGGAACCAGCCGTCGAGGTCGAGCTCCTCGGCCATCTCCTCGATCACCCTCTCGCCCTCGAGGAAGTACTCCTCCGCCTCCTCCAGGGTGGTGTTCTTCGGCAGCTCGACGTTGATCTCGAAGCCGCCGCGCTCCTCCTCCTGCACCTCGACGAACTCGACCCCCTTCATGGCCACCGCGGCGCTCACCGCGAAGACGCCGATCAGCACCAGCACCAGGTCGAGCCGGCGGCGCAGGAAAAGCTCGAGCATGCGGGCGTAGCCGCGGTTCAGGACTCCGAAGCTCCGGTCGTAGGCGGCCTTCAACCAGTTGTAGACCGGATGCGGCCGCTTCTCCTCCTCGCGGCGCGTCGGCAGGGTCAGGTAGACCGACAGCGGGATGAAGACGAGAGCGACGAGCAGCGATCCCAGGAGCGCCACCGAGATCGGGATCGACAGCCTGAGCAGGAAGAACTGCCCCATCCCCTCGACCAGCGACACCGGCAGGAAGACGATGATGGTGGTCAGCGTCGCCATGGTGACCGCCAGGGCGATCTCGCCGGCACCGTGGATGCAGGCCTCGCGGCGCGACATCCCCTGCCCGTGCAGCCGGAAGATGTTCTCCGCCACTACCACCGAGTTGTCGACCAGCAGGCCGACCGAGATCATCAATGCCAGCAGGGTGAGGATATTGAGGCTCTCGCCAGCGAAGAACATCACCGTCAGGGCGATGACGATCGACAATGGGATCGACAGCGTCACGATCAGGGTCATGCGGAAGCGGCGCAGGAAAAAGAAGAGCACCACGAGAGCCAGGATCCCTCCCACGCGGCCGGCCGACAGCAGCGTGCCGAGCGACTCGAGGATCACCTCGCCCTGATCGAACAGAGTCGCGAACTCGATCACGCGGAGGCGCGGGTCCCGGCGCAACTCTTCGATCACTCCGTCCACCCGCCGGGCGACCTCGAGGGTGTTGGCATCCCCCTCCTTCAGGACCGCCAGTGCGATCGCCGGGCGGCTCATGGCGCGCACTCGATAGTTGGTGTCCGGCAGGGCGTAGCGCACCTCGGCGATGTCGCCCAGGCGGACGTTCTCGGCCACCAGCCGGCCCTCCAGATCCTCGACCGTGCGGTACCGGTTCACCGAGCGCAGCGGCAGCTTCTTGCCACCCCGCATGACGTCTCCGGAGGAGAGGGAGAAGTTGTCGCCCGACAGCTCCTGTGCCAGCTCGAAGATATTCAAGCCCGCCGCTGCCGTCGCCTCCCGGTCGAGCTCGATCAGGATCTCCTTCTCCTCGAGACCGTTGGCCATCACCGCCGCCACGCCGTCGATCCGCTCGAGCGGCAGCACCACCTCGTCGTTGACCAGGTTGTAGACGTCGATGACACTCGGATCGATCGCCAGGCCGAGGAAGTAGACCGGGATCCCCGAGACGTCCTCCTTGTTGATGAAGACCTGCTCGACGTCGCGCGGCATCACCAGTCGCGCCCTCTCGACGCGGTCCCGCACCTCGCGGTAGGCGACGTCCATGTCGGTGCCGTGCTTGAAGAAGAGCGACACGCTGCCGTAGCCCGTGCGGGCGTAGGAGCTCATCCGATCGATCCCTGCCACGGTCGAGATCTCCTCCTCGAGCGGCAGGATGATCTTGTCGAGGACCTCCTGCGCCGGCGCGTCGCGCCACGGCACACGCACCGACAGGTGCGGCGGATCGAAGCCGGACGGGAAGAGCTCGAGCGGGATCCCCACAGTCGCGACGACACCCATGACCACGATGGTCGCAAGCATCACCAGGACGGTGATGCGCCGGTCGAGCGAGAAGCGGGGCAGCCTCGACTCGCGATAGGTCGTGTCGGCGCTCATCGGTGGCTCCCGTCTACAAAGCGTCTCATGGCCGCACCTCGCCTGGCTAGGCCGGTTGCCCCATCGCCTCGCCGGCGGCCTCGCCGTCGCCCTCCTCCACCGGCCGTTCGCCCCCGGTGACGCGCGCCTTGGCGCGCTCGAGCAGCGAGTAGATCACCGGGATGACGAACAGCGTCAGCAGGGTCGACACGACGAGTCCGCTGATCACGGCGATCGCCATCGGTGTCCTGAGCTCGGCCCCGTCGCCGACGCCGATCGCCATCGGCAGGAGACCCAGGGTCGTGGTCGCGGTGGTCATCAGGATCGGCCGCAGTCGGATCGAGCCGGCCGTCACCACGGCCTCCCGCAGCTCCATGCCGCGGCGGCGCAGGATGTTGATGTAGTCGACCAGCACGATGGCGTTGTTGACCACGATGCCGGCTAGCATGATCATGCCGAGAAAGACGACGATCGACAGGCTGATACGGAGCGCCGCCAGGGTCACCACGGTACCGAAGAAGGCGAGCGGGATGGTGAACAGGATGACGAACGGGTGCAGCAGCGACTCGAACTGTGCCGCCATGATGACGTAGACCAGGAAGATCGACAGCGCCATCGCCAGGAAGAGGCTCCCCCGGCTGCGCTCCCACTCCTCGTTCTGGCCGGCGATGAAGAAGGTCGTTCCCGCCGGCCACTCGATGGCGCCGAGCTCGCGCTCGATCTCCTCCACGGCACGGCCCAGAGAGCCCTGGGCGATGTTCGCCGTCACCAGGGCGACCCGCCTGCCGTCGATGCGGCGGATCTCACTCGGCCCCTCGGCGAGCCGCACCGTCGCCACCGACGAGAGCGGGATCGGCCGCTCTCCGCCCGGATTGACGAGCAGCCGCTCGACGTCCTCGACCGTCTGACGGTCCTTCATCTGGAGGCGCACGACGATCGGGATGCGTCGGTCCTTCAGGTTGTAGCGCGACGCCTCGTTACCCTGCACTTTGTCGCGTACGTGGCGCGCCACGGTCTGCGGGTTGAGGTCGTAGAGCGCCAGCCGGTCGCGGTCGTAGATCACCTGTACCTCGGGAGCGCCGCGGCGCTGTGTCGTCTCGACGTCGGCCAACTCCGGCATCGCCGCCAGGACGTCACGGGCGCGCTCCGACTGGCGTCTGAGCAGGACCAGATCGTCGCCGTGCACCTCGACCTCGATCGGCGACTTGAAACTGAAGAGTACCGGGCGGGTGACCCGGGCCTCGAGATCCGGGATGCGGCCGAAGCGCCGCCGCAGACGCTCGATCACCCGGTTTTCGATGCGCGGGTCGGCCTCGGCCAGGAGCACTTTGAAGCGAGCGGTGTGCTCGCCCTCGTCGGAGCGATTCGTGTTCGCCGGATCGTAGCCCACGGTCAACAGCAGCGACTCGATCTGATCGCTCTCCTCGAGGATCGCCCGCTCGACCGGCCGGACGATCTCCTCGGTCTCCTCGAGCGGCGTGCCGACCGGCAGCGACACCTCGACGGTGAACTCCCCCTGGCGCACCTCCGGTAGGAGCTCGGTGTCGAGCTCGAGGGTCGTCCAGGCCGTCAGGCCGAAGCAGACCACCATCAGGAGGACGATCGGAGCGGGATTGCGCAGCGACCAGCGCAGACTGCCCGGATAGCCCTTCTGGGTGCGGTCGAGCAGCCACTCGACCGCTGCGAGCGGGAGATGCATCACCACCTGGAAGAGCTTGATCACGGCCGGCAGCAGGAGCCTCCTGCCCAGCCAGACGAGGACGAAGAGAAGCGCCAGCAAGAGCTTGCCGACGAGCTCGAAGACCGATCCGAGGACGAGCCGCACCACCAGGTAGAGCGCCACGAACGGCCAGGCGACGAGTCGTCCGAGCCGCCGCCAGAGGCCGCCCTTCGCCCGGCTGGCGCGGAACCGCGCCAGATCTCGCCGTGTCGCCTGCCAGGTGGCCCAGCCCAGCAGGCGGACCTCGCGTCCCTCGGTCGCCAGCATCTGGATGCCGCGACGGCTGGCGAGCATCGGGATCAGGAAGAGCGCCACGACCAGCGAGGCCACGAGCGACATCACGACCGCCAGGCCGAGATCGCCGAACGCCTGTCCGGCGACGCCCTCGACGAAGACCATCGGGAAGAAGACGGCGATCGTCGTCAGAGTCGAGGCCACCACCGCACCGCGCACCTCGTCGGTCCCCCGCACGGCCGCCCCCTCGAGCTCGTCCCCCTCCTCGCGGCAGCGGAAGATCGACTCCAGCACGACGATCGACGAGTCGACCAGCATGCCGATACCGAGCGCCAGCCCGCCGAGCGACATGATGTTGAGGCTCACGCCCAGCAGATTGAGCGGCGCGAAGGTGACCAGCAACGAGATCGGGATCGACACCGCGATGATCGCCGTGGTGCGGAAGTCGCGCAGGAACAAGAACAGGACGAGCACCGCCAGGAGCCCGCCCAGGATGGCGGTGTCGCGCACCTCGTCGATCGACGACTCGATGAACAGCGATCGGTCGGCCACCAGCTCGAGCCGCACGCCCTCCGCCTGGTAGAGATCCTCCACCAGGCCGCTCGACTGTGGCATACCGCCTGCCGCGCCCGAACCGCCGCGCCCGGCCGGCCCCGCCGCGCGGCGATCGGCGGGCTTCGTGTCGGGCGGCGCCTCACCCGAGGCGCGCGCCTCGGCCGCCTCGAAGTCGAACTCCCCCAACGCCTCCTTGACCCGCTTCGCCAGTGCGACGATGTTGGTGTCGGCCTCCTTGTAGATGTCGATCTGGACCGACTCGCGGCCGTCCGTGCGGGTGAGGATCTGGCGCTCCTTGTGGCCGCGCGCCACCACCCCGAGATCGCGCACGCGGACCTCGCGGCCCTCGAACCGCGCCACCACGGTGTCGGCGATCTGCTCGAGATCCTCGTACTCGTTTAGGGTGCGCACCATGTATTCGGTGCGGCCTTCGGTCAGCGTGCCGCCGGCTAGGTTGATGTTCTCCTGGGCGATGCGGTCGATCACCGTCTCGATCGACAGCCCCGTGCGCCGCAGTTGCTCCTCGTCGAGGAGCACGTGGATCTCCTCCTCCAGGCCGCCGCGGATGCGCACCGCCGCGACACCCTTGATCGGCTCGAGCTCGCGCTTGACCTGCAGATCGGCGATCCGTCGCAGCCGGCGCAGACCCTCCTCGCCCTCGAAGCGAGTCCCTTCCGCCGACAGCGACAGCTCCATCACCGGGTCGAGCTGCGGATCGAAGCGCAGGATGAGCGGACGCTCGGCCTCCTCCGGCAGCAGGATCAGGTCGAGCTTCTCGAGCGAGTCCTGGATCGCCTGCGACATCGGCGTCTCCCAGGAGAACTCCAAGATGACGTCGGAGACGTCGGTGCGGCTGACCGACGAGACCCGCCTGAGGCCGCCGACCACCCCGAGCGCCTCCTCGACCGGCCGGCTGATGTCGTTCTCGACCTCCTCCGGCGCCGCTCCCGGGTACTCGGTCCGTACCGTGATGGTCGGATAGGAGAGCTCCGGCATCAGCGTCACCGGCAGCCGGCCGTAGGAGAAGTAACCGAAGACCACCGCCGCCACGAACACCATCGTGATGGCGACCGGCCGCGAGGTGGTGAAGCTGGTCAGGCCGGAGGTCTGGGTGGCCCCGGGAGCCGGGGCGCTGGTCGACGGCAGGCTTTCCGCCGACCGGTCAGCTGGCGACTTCTGATCCACTGTCGCTCCGCGGTTCCTCGGAATCCGCGCCGGTCACGGCGACGTCCCGCACCAGCGAGCCGTTCTTCAGACCCGCCTGGCCGGCCACGACGATGCGGTCGCCCGGCGCGAGCACGTCACCGGCCGGCTCGATATAGGTGCGATCCTCCAGTACCGGCCGCACCAGCAGCCGCTCGACGCGGCTGTCGTTGCCGACCCGGAAGACGAACAGCTGGTCGTCGTCGTAGACCAGGGCCCGTTTCGGCACCAGGAGCGCGTCGTCGTGCACCTCGGTCACCAGCTCGGCGGTGACGTACATGCCGGGCAGCAGCCCCTCCTCGGCCGGGATCGCCACGGTCACCTTGACCGTGCCGCTGCGCGAGTCGACCACCGGGGCGATGCGGTCGATCTCTCCGCGGCGTTCCCGGCCCCCGGCCGATTGGGCGGTGATCCGCGCCGTCTGTCCGACGGCGATCCGTGGCAGCTCCTTCTCCGGCACGTAGACCCGCGCCACGATCGAGTCGAAATCGATGATGTCGAAGAGATGCTGATTGACGGTGACGTGATCGCCGACCTTGACGAGGCGCTGGGTGACGGTGCCGGCGATCGGCGCCTTGACCTCGGTGTAGGAGAGCTCGCGCTTGGCGTCGGCCAAGGCGATCTCGAGCTGGTCGACCTCGTAGCGGGCGTCGTTGTAGGCCTGCTCGCTGATGAGCTTCTGCTCGAAGAGGTTCTTCTCCCGCGCCAGTTCCCGCTCGGCCTTGGCGAGCTGGCTCTCGATCCGTGCCAGCTCGTTGCGCTGCTCCTCGTCCTCGAGGCGCACCAGCACCTGACCACGGCGCACGCGATCGCCCTCCTCGACGTAGAGCGCCACCACCTCGCGCGCCGCCTCGGAGAGTACCTGGACCTGCTCTTCGGCTTCGAGGTGGGTGGAGAAACGGAGCACCGACTCGATCTCGCCGCGCTCTAGGGTCGTCACCGAGACCGGGACGGCCTCTTCCTCGTCCTCCTCGGCGCCTTCGCCGTCCTGCTCGCCGTCCGTTGCGTCCTCGACGTCGGCCTCACCGGCCTCGCCGGCCTGCCGGCATCCCGACGCCGCGCCGCCTACGAGCACGACGAAGAGCCCGAGGGCCAGCGCGCTCGCGAGCACACCCCTCCAACTGCGAATATCCATCGTCGACAGAGCCCCCGCTAGATGTCGCGCCTCGGTCGCCGGCTCCCCTGACGAACGGCGACGCGACGAGAAGATCTCGAGTCCTTCTGCACGCGAATCGGTGCCATCCTCCATACGCTACGAACGAACCATTGTTTCATTCGCGAAGGCGGGTCGTTCGCAACTGCGCTCGGCCGGCGCTCAGAACGGCAACTCCCCCTCACCGTCATCGTCGTCGTCGCCGGAGTCGTCCCGCTCCTCGCCGCCATCCTCCTCCGTGGCGCCGCCGTCGTCGTCGTTCGCGCTCGTCGCCTGCTCGAGGTTCTGGACGATCTGCGTCACCTCCACCTCGGCGCGGCGGATCTTGCCGCGGCACAGCTCGAGCAACTCGGCCGCCCGTCCGAGCTCTCGCCCGAGAACGTCGATGTCGACGCGCTCGTCCTCGATCCCTTTGAGGATCCGCTCGAGCTCGTCCATCGCCGCCGAGAAGCTGAGCTCCTCGTCGGCTCGATTCTCTGCGCTCATCTCTCCTCCACTCGGCTGGCGAGCTCTCCCTCGGCCAGCCGCG
>JAWVZD010000023.1:0-9899 GCA_033722395.1 Thermoanaerobaculia bacterium
AGCAGAGCGTCGCTGACGCGTCCGAGATCGGTCTCGCGCAGCAGGTCGCGGCCGAACTCCGCCAGGGCGCGGCGGCGCTGATACTGCCGTCCGTACTGCAGGCGACTGAGCGAAGACTGGATTCCCTTGCGTGTCGGCACCAGCAGCCCGGCGATCATCAGGCCGGCCGTCACCGTCATCAGATTGCGCGCCAAGGTCGAAGCTTCGGCGGCGATCTCGTCGATGAACAGGTCGACCAGCGAGAAGGCGAAGATGCCGAGCAGCAGGGTCAGGGTGAGCGAGATCGTGTCGCGGACGATGATGCCGATGTCCCACAGCCGGTAGCGCAGGATGGCGTAGGCGAACGAGAGTGGCACCAGCGCGAGGGGGGCGATCGCCGCCAGCACCAGGAAGCGCGGTGGATCGAGGTCGAGCGAGCGGGGCACCAGGTAGAGCGCCAGGAACGGCAGGTAGCCGCCGGCGAGACCGACGGAGATCCATACCAGCTGGCGTCGCTGATCCCATTCGGTACGCGACGCCAGACGCCAGATCAGGATGCCGAGCGCGATCAGCGCGAAGCCGACGAGGTGGACCAGCTCCAGCTGGTCGAGCGCTGCGAGGATGGCCGGCAGCTCACCGCGGACGATCCAGCCGCCGCCGAGCATGAGATCGGCCTGGACCACCAGCATGACGGCGGCCGGCAGATAGAGAAAAGCGGTCAGTCGCGAGCGCTCGCCTCTGAGCAAGGGGCGAGGGAAGACCAGAAACAGGTGCAGTGTCAAGGGCGCGAGAAACAACCTGGCGATCTGGTCGAAGGCGTAGAGGGTCTTGCCGACGGGATCGAACGGAGGCGTCGGAGTGACCAGGTAGAGGACGGCGGAGGTCAGGCACCAACAGTAGAACAGCAGCGCCGGACGCCGCCGGTCCTTCCACAGAGTGTAGAAGCCGATCAGCAGGTAGGCCAGGCCGATCAGCGACAGCACCAGGTACGGGAGGTCGACCCGCAAGCGGGGGCGCCGGTAGGTCAGCGACGTCATCTCCTCGCCGCGCAGCACGAGCAGCTCGGAGCGCTCCCGCCGAGTGAGCTCGCGACGGAGCTCGGCGAGGTCGCCGATGGCCTCGCCATTGACGAGGAGCAGCTGATCGCCCGGCGTCACACCGACGCCGTCGATCTCGGTGTCGGTCACCAGCCAGTGCCCGGCGCGAGGTTCGGCCTCGAAGCCCATCACCCGGAAGGTCTGCACCTTGCGCGCGAAGCTGGCGCCAGCGGTGACGACGACCGCCACCGCGAGCAGCAGGGCGGCGACGAGCAGGATGTTGCGGGGCGACCAGAGACGATTCATCGAGGAGCTCGGATGGAACAGGAGATCAAGAAGCAGATCCCGTGCCATCCTCACGGAATTTTGAATGCCCCGTAACTATACTAGTTTCCAGGAGTTTCCAGACTTCGAGGGCTTTCGTTATTCAATAAAATGAATCGAAGAGCGCCCTGGCCATCAAGAATTTGAATCTCGGACGAGCTTCGCCGGCTCGGCCCGCGCGGTGGAGATCGGCTGTATGGAGAGCGGAAAAGGGTGGTGGGGTCGTCAGAAGCTGACCGCGACGCCACCCATGACGCGCTTGTAGAGCTCTTCTTCGTCGACCGAGCCCTGATCGATCAGACTGGCTCCACGGCTGACCTCCATGTTGAGTTGGAAGGCCAGGGTGGCGAGATCGAGGGCGCGAAGATCCTGTGTCAGCAGGAGCTGCAAGCGCTGCATCTCGATGTCGGTGATCGGCTGATCGGCGGACGGATACCGAGCGAGCGACTCGGTCGGCTCGAACTGCTGCTCGAGGTGATGGAAGGCGAGGAAGACCCCGGTGTCGGTGCGCTCGAACTGGGTGTCGAGCGAGGTCACCAGATAGCGCACGTTGTTCTCGTAGGAGCTCTCGTCCGTGGCGTAGAAGACACCCCCTCCACCGGCCGCCAGACTGGACTCCAGACGGGCGAGGATCCGCGGCGAGAGCCGCCGGGTCATCGCCACCTGGACCTCGGGGAGGGTGTCTCCGTCGACCAGGTAGAGGCTCTCCAGATGACTGAAGAAGTCGTCGCTGAAGTAGAGACGCAGCGTTTCGTCGAAGCGACGATGCATCGCGCCGATGGCGAGCGCCGACCGCTCGTCGAACTCGCGCTCGAGCTCGAAGCGGTAGCAGTGACTCTCTCCCTGGCAGCTGCTCGCCAGCGAGTGCTGCACCGGGGCGAAATCGAACGACTCGGTGTCGTCCCGGTGCACCTTTTGGCTGGCCAGAGTCGAGGCGCGCCAATTCGAGCCCAGCTCGACCACCAGGCCACCCTGCGGCGAAAGCGACAGGCTGCCGTCCCGCAGGGTCGAGTAGAGTCCGTACTGCACGTAGACCTGCGGGTGGATCTCCATCCGGCCCAGTCCGAACAGATCGATGCGCTGACTCGGCACGAGGCTCGTGGCCTGAGCGTCGTTCTCGTCCTCTACCTGGCGGTAGCGGAAACCGGCCTCCAGGGTGGCCGGGCCGGCGGTGATGTCGTCGTAGCGCCCTTCCACGTTCCAACTGCGCGACGCCGTCGGCACGCCCATCGGGTGGATCGATCCGGCGGTAAAGAAGTTGCGCTCTTCGATGACCTCGGCTCGTACCTGAGAGGAGCCCGGACCGAGGTCGCTCGACCAACTGAGCTGGTAGCGCTGCAGGTCGATGTCGGACTCGCCGCCGATCTTGTTGTCACTGGTCAGGAGACGGACACTGCCGCCGGTGCGGCTGGCCACCTCGAGGGCGATCTCGGTCGAGTGGCTGGCATCCTGGCGGGCGACGTTGGCGCTCCAGTAGTCACCGGTCAGATCGAACTCCGCCACGCCGACCGACCCCGACAACGACAGCTGGCCGCGATTCATCTGGCCCGGGCCGCTGAAGCGGTCGTCGGTGCCGCTCATCGCCTGAAACTCGGTACGGGCGAGCTCGAAGGTCTCGAAAGCTTCTCGTCCCGGTGTCGCCTCCGACTCCCCGTCGGCCGCCAGCTGGAGCGTCTCCAGATCGCGCAGCACGTCGGCCGGAATTTGGCGGCGCAAGCTCCAGAAGCCGCCCTCCGATGCATCGGCGACCGGCGAACGGGGCGCCAGATCGACCTCGAGGTACTGCCGGGTTTCAGCCGTCTGCCGCTCCAGCAGGACGACGGCGGGTACGAACCCGGTCTTGACGGCGATGATCTTGTACAGGCCCGCCGGGAGCTCGTCGAAGAGAAACGCGCCGACGGTATCGGTGTCGACGCGTTGCAGGCTCAGATCGCTGATCTGATAGGCGTAGACGCGCGCGTCGGCAAGCGGTACGGCGTCGGTCTTGACTCGCCCGGCGAGGGCGTACGATGGCGCCTCGGCGATGGCGGTCACGGGGAGCAGGCCGGCAAGTAGTACACCGACCAACACCGTGTGTCGGAGGGAACGGCGCATGAGAATACGGTTACCTACCCATCGTCAGTATACGGTCGTCCTTTCAACCCTGTCAATCACACCCCGTCCCGGGCGACCGAAGTATCGGATACCTTCTTTCAAGATCCCTGCCAGACGCTGACGGAATCGACGGGTCGAGAGGGGAGCGGGCCAGCACGGCGGCTACCACCCGCACCGCACCGCCACGCTTGAGCTCGCGGGCCGCGTCGTCGAGGGTGCGACCGGTGGTGGCGACGTCGTCGATCAAGGCGACGCTCAGCCCCCCGATCCGGGTGCTCCGGCGCAGGCGAAACGCGGCCTCGACATTGCCGACGCGGTCGGCCCGCCCGAGCGACGCCTGGGGGGCGGTGGCCCGCACCCGTACGAGCGCTCGCCGGTGCGGGCGGCCGACCAGGTGGGCCAGCGGTCGGGCGATCTCCTCGGCCTGGTTGTAGCCGCGCAGCAGGCGTCTCCTCCAGTGCAGCGGCACGGGTACGATCAGATCGCAGCTCTCGAAGAGGTCGGGTCGGCGGTTCTTCATCAGCTCGGCGACGTGCCTGCCCAGATACCACAGGCCGCCGAACTTGAGGTGTCGCACCACGGCGCGCAACGGCTGGCGATAGAGGTAGAGCGGAAATAGCGCGTCGTAGGCGGGTCGGCGCCGTCGGCAGTCGCCACAAAGGAACCCGGTCGGCGATACGGCGGCCGAGGGCGACGATCCGCCGCAGCCGGTGCAGCGACCGCGGCATCGGGCCAGCCGCCCTCTGCACGGGACGCACAGTCCCAGGAGAGGACGCTCTTCCTCGACGGCGCGATCGCAGCCGAGGCAGACGGTGGGTAACACGGCTCGCCGGAGGGCGGCGAGCGGTCGTAGGGGCTCGCTTCCGCGCGTGGCGGTCATCTCGACGCTCCAGGACGGATCGGGGGCCTGTATACTCCCGGCCGTCCGGTACGGTCTTGCCACGAGGAGTTGGCCGAGCCGACCCGGAGAGGAGATCGCTCGGTGAATCGAAACGTCGTCGCGCTGCTGATCGCGGTGGGGGTCGTTCTGCCCCCGGCGCTGGCCGCTCAGGAACGGGTGCTGTCGATCGCGGCCTCTGGCGGGCTGGTCGGATCGCTCGACGAGGACGAGGGGGGATTTTCGAATTCGACGTTCCAGGCACGGTTCGCCGTCGAGACGGCGCGCCGCCGCCTGGTCGCCGTGCGACTGGGCCGCATGGACTTCGGCGACGAGCCTGTCGGTCGGGCGTCGGAGGTCACCCTGGACTATCTCAGCCTTTCGGGCGAGTACCTGTTCGAAGAGGACTACTACGAGTCCGGACTGTTCGCCGGCCTCGGTCTGTTCGATCTGGCGTCGACCCGCTCCGACGGCCGTTCCGGAGACGAGACGGCTGTCGGACTCGTCGTCGGGGCTCTGGGCGAGTTTCGGCTGGCAGATCGGTGGTTCATCTACGGCGAAGCGGCCTTCGCCTACACCAATCTCGACGTCGCCCAGCTGTTCGCTGACCTGCAGATCGGCGTCGGCTTCCGCTTCTGACCTCCCACCCGCTTCGCGCGCTCGCTTGGACTCGAACCACAAGACGTTGGTCAGCGGTCGACGGGTCTTCCTCGTCGGCCTGGCGCTGCCCTCACAACCACCGCACGTCGTCGAAGAGCATCTCGACGAGCTCGCCGACCTGGCAGTCAGCGCCGGAGCCGCGGTAGCCGGTCGGAGCCTGCAGAGCCGCAAGGCGCCGCATGCGGCCACCTTCATCGGTCCCGGTAAGGCCGCCTCGCTGAAACGGGCCTGCGCCGAGACCGGCGCCGAGCTGCTCATCTTCGACGACGATCTGTCGCCGAGTCAGGTGGCGAAGCTCGAGGAGGCGACCGATCGCGCCGTTCTCGACCGGAGCGGATTGATCTTGGAGATCTTCCGTGCCCAAGCGCGCAGCCGCGAGGCGCGCACGCAGGTAGAGCTGGCGCAGCTCGAGTACCAACTGCCGAGGCTGACGCGTCGGTGGACCCATCTGTCGCGCCAGGCCGGTGGCATCGGTCTCAGGGGCGGCGAGGGTGAGACGCAGCTCGAGGTCGATCGTCGTCAGCTCAGGCAGCGCATCCGCCGCCTGAAGAAGGATCTGGAGAAGATCGAGCAGACCCGTAGCGTGCAGCGATCCGGCCGCCGCCACATGTCGACCGTGGCGCTGGCCGGCTACACGAACGCTGGCAAGTCGACGCTGTTCAATCAGCTGACCAACGCCGACGCGCGGGTCGAGGACCGGGTCTTCGCCACCCTGGACTCGAAGCTGCGCCGCGGCGCTCTGTCGTACGACCACATCGTGCTGTTCGCCGACACCGTGGGGTTCATTCGCAAGCTGCCGCACCATCTGGTGGCGTCGTTTCGCGGCACTCTGGAAGAGGTGGTCGACGCCGACGTCGTGGTGCACGTCGTCGACCGCAGTCATCCCGCCTGGGAGGAGCAGCGGCGGGTCGGTGGCGAGGTGCTCGAAGATCTCGGCATCGAGGAGGAGAGGATCCTCGAGGTCCACAACAAGGTCGATCGGTTGTCCTCCGACCCGGTGGCGGCGGACCATCTCCTGGTCTCGGCCGAGACCGGTCGCGGTATCGACGAGCTCAAGGCTCGCATCGCAGAGCGCCTCGGTCGTCCCCGCAGGCGGCACGAAGGGGGGTACGCGCGCCTTGACAGCGGGTGGCCCTCGACGTAGTTTTGCTCCAGACCCATCGCCTTCGCTCGTGAACGGCCGGGAAGACGAGCGGAGATTGCAAAAAACCAGGTTCTCGGGAGCCGAGGGGACACACCCTCGAGTGATCAGGCCACTCGACGAGACCACCGATCTCCGCACCGTCGACCGGGCGGCGTGCGGCACGGTCGAAGGCCCCCCCGAGTCCTCGACCGTCAATCGATGAAATCCCGCGTCCGCGTCCTCTTCGTCGGTCCCGAGCCGGCCGACGCATCCCTTCTCGAGCTGGTCCTCGGTCGCGAGCATCCGACTGCGGAGGTCGTCCACGTGGCGAATCCGATGTCGTTCGGACGCGAGCTGGAGCGCGGCGAGTTCGATCTCCTGGTTTGCGACGAGGCACTCGACTGGGCCCGTTCGACCACGGTGCTGGTGGAGGCGAGACGCCGCTGCCCCAGCGCAACCGTGGTCATCATGGGTGGTGAGGGAGGCCTGGAGGCGACCCGCGAGGGAGCAGCGGAGATCGTCCTGTCGAAGAGCTCGGCGGCCTTCCTCGAGCTTCCCGCGCTGCTCGAAGCCGCACTCGAGCGCCGGCGGGCCGAGGACAGCGCCGACCGTCTGAGCCCGCGGATTCGGGGGCTGCTCGAGCGATCGAGGGTGGGGGTCTTCCGGTTGGCGCTCGACGGGCGACTGCTGGAGGCCGACGAGACCTTTCTGCGAATCCTCGGGGCGCGCTCGCTGGAGGAGGCCCAGCAGCTCGATCTGGCGGGCCTGACGCCGAAGCTGCCGCGGGGCTTCACCGAGAGCGGCAAGGTCTACAAGCGAGAGCAGCGCTTGGAGAGCGTCGACGGGCGGGATCTGTGGGTCGCCGTCACCGAGGTGGTCGGTCTCGACGAGGACGGTCTGGTGGTCCTCGACGGCTTGTTGGAGGACATCGACGACCGCAAACGGACGACCGAGGATCTGTCGAGCGAGGCCTCGAAGCTGGCGAAATCGAATCAGGACCTCAGTCTCTTCGCCTCCGTCGCGGCGCACGAGCTCAAGGAACCGCTGCGCACCATCGAGCAGTCCACCCGCCTGTTGCTCGAGGAGGCCGGCGTCGAGCTCGAGGGGGAGGCGGCGCGGTCGGCCGAGCATCTGGTCGAAGGGGTAGGCCGCCTTCAGTCGATGATCGAGGGTCTGCTGACCTTGGCGAGATTCGGCGGCGGACAGGAGTGGGTCGAGTCCTGCGACTGCAACCAGATCGTCGAGGAGGTGCTGGCCGAGCTCAAGGGCCCGATCGACGACAGCGGAGCCAAAGTACGGGTGCGACCGTTGCCGACGGTGCACGCCGACCCGACACAGCTCGCGCTGCTGTTTCGCAACCTGTTCAGCAACGCCATCCGCTTTCGTGGGGAGGCTCCGCCGCGCATCCGGGTCTCGGCGCGGCAGGACGGTGAGCAGTGGATCTTCGCCGTCGAAGACGAGGGGGTAGGCATCGCCCCCGAGCGCGCCGAGAAGATCTTCGATCGGTTCACCCGCGGCGACGACGGCGGCGCCGGACTCGGCCTGGCGATCTCCAAGCAGGTCGTCGAGCGCCATGGTGGCCGGATCTGGGTCGAATCGGAGCCGGGCGAGGGTGCGACCTTCTTCTTTACCCTGCCGTTGAGCGCCAGCGGCGGTTCGCAGAGCGACGGCACACCGTCGGCCGAGCCGCCCAGCGGCGCCTCCGAAGGCGCGGGCGGGAGGCGCGGATGAGCGAGCATCCGATCACCGTCCTGATGGTGGAGGACAACCCGTCGGACGCGCAGGTGTTACGGCGCCTGCTGCGCGACGCGCCGGACGCCGAGTTCGAGTTCGCCCTGGCGCAGCGCGTCGACAAAGCGTTGGAGCGACTGGAGGCCGGCCCGGCGCCGGACGTCATCCTGCTCGATCTGTCGCTGCCGGACAGCGACCCGGAATCGCTCGACGCGTTCGAGCGCATCTCCACCGCCGTGCCGGGCGTGCCGATCATCGTCATGACCGGGATGCGGGACCAGGAGCTGGCGACGCGCGCCGTGCGTCGCGGAGCTCAGGACTTCCTCATCAAGGGCGAGGTCGGAGCCGATCTGCTGACCCGCGCGATCCGCTACGCCATCGAGCGCCAGCGGGCCGAGGAGACGCTTCGCGAGAGCGAGGAGCGCTTCGCTCTGGCGGTCCGGGGCGCTAACGACGGCATCTGGGACTGGGACCTGAGAACCGATCGGATCTACTACTCGCCGCGCTGGAAGGCGATTCTCGGCTTCGGCGAGTCCGATCTGTCGGATCGGACCGAGGAGTGGCTCGGCCGCGTCCATCCGGACGATCGCCATCGGGTGGAGGCCGACCTCGAGTCCCACCTCGCTCCGGTCGAGTCCGCTCCGACCTCACCTCGGCACTTCGAGAGCGAACACAGGATCCGCCATCGCGACGGCGGCTATCGGTGGGTTCTGGCGCGTGGCATCGCGGTGCGCGACGACAGCGGGGAGGCCTACCGCGTCGCCGGCTCGATGACCGACGTGACGCTGCGCAAGAACGCCGAGGAGCGCCTGCTGCACGACGCCTTGCACGATGCACTCACCGGCCTGCCGAACCGGGCGCTCTTCCTCGACCGCCTCGGGGTCGCGCTGGCCCGCCAGCGACGGCGTCAGGAGGAGGCCGGCGACGCCACCGCGGTCCTGTTTCTCGACCTGGATCGCTTCAAGCACGTCAACGACAGCCTCGGTCATCTGGCGGGAGATCGCCTGCTGGTGGCGATGTCGCGACGGCTGCAGACGATCTTGCGGCCGGGCGATACGGTGGCCCGTCTGGGCGGGGACGAGTTCGCCGTTCTGGTGGATCTCGCCAAGGCCGGCGACGCCAGCATCCTGGCCGACCGTATCCATCGCGAGCTGGCGGTGCCGTTCCATATCGACGGGCACGAGATCCTGGTCACGGTGTCGATCGGCATCGCCGAGGTGTCGGGGGAGTACGAGCGGCCGGAGGATCTGCTGCGCGACTCCGACATCGCCATGTACCAGGCGAAGCGCCAGGGACGGGCGGCATCGAAGACTTTCGACAAGACGATGCACACCCGCGCCGCGGCGATGCTGCAGCTCGAGTCCGACCTGAGCCGGGCGCTGGCGCGACGCGAGCTGCGGCTGCACTACCAGCCGATGATCTCGCTCGAGGACGACCGCGTCGTGGGGTTCGAGGCGCTGCTGCGCTGGGAGCACCCGGAGCGCGGCCTGATCTACCCCGGCGAGATCATCTCGGTCGCCGAGGACACCGGCCTGATCGTGCCGATCGGGGTCTGGGTGTTGGAGGAGGCCTGCCGCCAGATGGCCGGCTGGCGGAGCACCTACGAGAACGCCGCCGACCTGTCGATGTCGATCAACCTGTCGAGCAAGCAGCTGATGCAGCCCGACATCGTCGAGAGCATCCTCGACATCCTCGACGACGCCGGGCTCGACCCGCACTGTCTCCGCCTGGAGCTCACCGAGAGCGTGCTGATGGACAACGCCGAGTCGGCGGTCACCAAGCTGACCGAGCTACGCCGCAGCGGCGTGCAGATCCACGTCGACGATTTCGGCACCGGCTACTCGTCGTTGAGCTATCTGCAGCGCCTACCGGTCGACACCCTGAAGATCGACCGCACGTTCATCTCTCAGATCACCCATCAGGCCGAGAGCGTCGAGATCGTCAGCGCCATCATCACGCTGGCGCGCAACTTGGGGATGAGCGTCGCCGCCGAAGGTGTCGAGACGGCCGAGCAGGCGGCGGGCCTCAAAGCGATGCAGTGCGAATACGGTCAGGGCTTCTATTACTACCGGCC